>JALONW010000146.1 GCA_025454725.1 Anaerolineae bacterium | reverse complement strand
CCAAAAGCTATCATTTGGGGGGTGTTTAATGACTATGCGAATTTTACAGCCTGCTCTAAATTCCCGTTCATCTCTCAAATCAAATTTCTATGACCGGGGGTATATCTTGTCCACCAAGAAAAATGACTTCTTGTCTTTTCAGGGTTAAAACGACTATGCGAAAAAATTTACACATACCTCAATGCTTACAGGCCGCCCGCTGTGTACCCATTTGCCTGCACTATTTTCCACCGATGCACGAGAAGATTTCTTCCTGTACCGATAGGACATGCCCTGTTCTCTCTACGCACATGGCGCGTATTCATACCCCCTCATCACTCTAAATCTCCAAAACAAAAAGCGCCCTTAGGGCGCTTTTTGTTTTCTCGCGGTATCCGTCGAAACTAATCCGGCCAAATCCGCGTATCAAGGTAGTAATCCAACCACGTCACGAAGATCAACCCCAACGGGATAACCGTCGTGAGGAAGTAGATGATCCCGTATTCCGCAATCGAAATCGCCTTGGCGTTCTTGTCTGGGCTAAGACCGGGCAGCAGGAAGGTGATAATCAACCACCCAATCAACGTACCCAACACCATGCTTATCGTCCAAATGAAAGCACGGCGCAGAAATAGTGAAGACATCTGGTTCACTCCAAAGCTCACAGTCACCACATTACCCCTCAAATTGTAACCCAGCCCAACCCGTCGTGCAAGCGTCCCCAGCCCTTTTTGGGTCGAACTTGTTAACTTGTCTATCTCACGCTAAACTTATCTTTCACAAGCACCCCCATCCCATGATTGTTTGATGGTTCAACCATAGCGCTGTCCATTTTTAGCCTATTCTGGGTGCTTATCTGATGAAGTTATCTAACGGGGGTTATGTCGTGACCGACATCTTCGACAAAGTGGTGGGCTTCACCCAAGCGAAAGAAGCCATCGAACTGGGGGTTTACCCTTACTTCCGCGCCCTAAGCGACTCGGAAGGCACTACGGCGACCTTTGAGGGGAAAGAGGTCGTCATGATTGGCTCCAACAACTACCTTGGCCTGACCACAGACGCCCGCGTCCGTGCTGCCGCCGCCGACGCCCTTAACCGCTATGGTACCAGCGTCACCGGCTCCCGCTTCCTCAATGGAACGCTCGAACTACACCTCGAACTAGACCGCCGTCTTGCCAAATTTGTCGGTAAAGAGGCCGCCCTCGTCTTTGCGACCGGCTATCAGACCAACGTTGGAACTATCTCGGCCATCGTCGGCAAAGGCGATTACGTCATCATTGACAAAGACGCTCACGCCTGCATCGTAGATGGCTGTATGCTCAGTCGCGGTGAGATGAAGCGTTTCCGCCATAACGACATCACCAGCCTCGAAAAAGTCCTCGCCGAGCTGCCCGCCGACGCCGGAAAACTCGTCATCGTCGATGGCGTCTATAGCATGGGCGGCGACATCGCCCCCCTGCCCGAAATCGTCGCCATCTGCAAGCGCTATGGTGCGCGTATCATGGTCGATGATGCTCACGGCATCGGTGTAACGGGACAAGGACGCGGCACGGCGGCCCACTTTGGCCTCACCGACGACATCGACTTGATTATGGGGACGTTCAGCAAGAGCTTCGCCTCGATTGGCGGCTTTATCGCCGGGAACAAGGATGTTATCCACTACATCCAGCATCATGCCCGCGCCTTAATTTTCTCGGCAGCCCTTCCCGCTCCTGCCGCCGCCGCTGCACTGGCATCCCTCGACATTATGGAAAACGAGCCAGAGCGCGTCGCCCGGCTGTGGGAAAACGCCGACTACATGCGTGATAATCTGCGCGCCATTGGTTACGACATCGGCCAGAGCAACACCCCGATTATCCCAGTTATCGTCCGTGACCAGTTCCGCACGATTCTGGCGTGGCGCGCCCTGATTGAGGAAGGCGTCTACACCAACCCGGTCATCCCGCCGGGCGTCCCGCCTAACCATAGTCTGCTCCGCACCAGCTATATGGCAACCCATACCCGTGACCAGCTTGACCGCGCCCTCAACGCTTTCCGCGCTGTCGGCGAACGCCTTGACCTGCTGCTAACCTCAGAACCTCAGTTCTAACCTCAACCAATCAACTACAAAGGCGCGCTGTTGAAGGCGCGCCTTTGTGATTCCAACTCTATTCGCTAGAGAGTTTCCTCCTGTACGGACAAGGCTTACCCCATCCGCTACTGCCTGCCCCTACTCACCATTTATCACCTTGCTCTGAAAAAAACGCCGGAACGCCGCGACCTCGGCCAGCTCCGTCTCTAATAACCCTCGCAGACGCCCGATTTCGGACTCATCCGCCTGCACTCCGCCAGACAAGCTTGCCCGTGTCACTTTCCCTTCAATTTTCAATCGAATTCGTCCCTCAGCCGCCAACCAGCGCAGACACAGCGCCACTGTCTCCGCAGAATGACCCACCCGCGCCGCCAGCCGATTTACATCGACCACGCCGTCGGTTGTCCCCTCAGCGAACTTGACAGCGCCCAAAACGGCCTGACCCAGCGCTGGAACGCTGTCAAACGCACAATCACGCCCAACCACAGCGATTGTCCTCGCGCTGACCCGTTCAATCGCCATATCAAAAGCCCGTCGGCTGTGCGGAGGGTGGATAATAACCAGCACATCCGCAGTGCCGAGGTCATCGCGCCCTTTACTCTCACCGCTGCTGGATTGTCCCTCGCGCCACACCTCGACTCGTATCCCCTGCGCCAGCCAATCACTTACCGCCCGGCTGATCGCCGCATCATCCCATCCGCGCCAATCGTGATAAACCGTGCGAGAAGGCTCATCCACCGCGTTTTCGTCGTCACCCGCCGCTGACTCGAAAATCGCCTTAGCGATATACTCACCGCCCACCTCACGCGGGCGCACCGTATAAGCCAAATCGACTCGCCGACCCACCCACCCGGTCGCCTCAGCATTCCACATCAATACTTCCTGTGACCGGTCAACGTCCTCCACCACCAACTTGATATGCCGTCGGTCGCGCCCAATCGTGCCTTCGCGCAGTAGTTTCACCCCTTCCCCCATCAGCGTTGGACGAGGGAATGCGCTCCCAAACGGAGCCAAGCGCGCTATCCAATCCAACGTCACACCGTCGGCCAAACCCGACAGCGCGAGGTCAATTTCTAGCGCCGTTTCGGTCTTATTGACCGTCCCTAACTCCCGCACCGAACGCGATAGCGCCCACCGCAAATCGTCAATGTGTTTGGCGTCCAGCGAGAAGCCCGCTGCAAGGTCATGCCCACCCCACGCCAATAGATATTGACTATGCAAATTCAGGAGTGCATTGATATTGACGCCCTCCACCGACCGCGCCGAACCGCGCGCCGGTTCACCATCCGCCCGCCGGATGACCAGTGCCGGCTTACCATACTTTTCCGCCAATTGGGAAGCTGCCAAGCCCAAAACCCCCGCTGGCCAAGACTCATGCGCTACAACCAAGACGCTGCTGTCAGCAATTTCAGGGCGCGCCACCAACAGCGCCTCCGCCCCTTGCACAACCTGCTGGGTCAGCGTCCGCCGCTTGACGTTCAGCGCATCGACCCGATTTGCCAGCACCGTCGCCCGTACCGCATCGGTCGTCGTCAATAATTCGACCCCCTCAGCGGCTTCCGCCAACCGACCAAGCGCGTTCAAGCGCGGCGCAATCTGAAACGCCACATCCTCCTCGTCCAACAAATCCGGTTGCAGCTTGGCGACATGACACAGCGCCTTAATCCCCTGCCGCTGGCTCAACCGAAGCTGACGCAGCCCCATCTGAACCAGATAACGGTTTTCACGCACCAGCGGCACGACATCGGCAATCAACCCAACCGCGGCCAGTTCCAACAGCGACGGCAGCACGTCCGACCGTCCCAGCCGCGCACACAGCATCTCGGCCAGCTTATAGGCCACCCCAGCGCCCGACAACAGCCTTAACGGATGACCATCTGGCAGCCGCTGCGGGTTGACGTTCGCCAGCGCGCCCGGCAGAACCTCCGGCAGTTGATGGTGATCGGTCACCACCACATCTACACCCGCCGCTTGCACCGCGTCAATGGCCTCGTGCGCCGAGATTCCGGTATCGACTGTCACCATCAACCCGATTCCGCGCTCGACCCACGTCATCGCCCGTGGGATATGGACACCGTGTCCCTCGTCCAATCGGCTGGGAATCGCATAATCCACCACCCCGCCGACCGCCTGCACCGCTTCCAACAAAATCGACGTAGCGGTAATCCCGTCCACGTCAAAATCGCCCCAAATTAGGATTTTTTCGCCGTTTTCGATAGCCTGCACAATGCGCGCCACTGCCACCACCATATCCGGCAGCGCCTCGGCAGGCGTCGGCGTATACCGTTCCGGCGTCAGGAGCGCCCGCGCTTCATCCGCCCGGCTGATACCTGCGCGCGCCAACAACTGAGTCACCCACGCGGGCATCCCCATCGTTTTTAGGTCATCTGACACCGCGACCGCAGGCCGCAGCCGCCACCCTTTTTCATCGCTCATGGCTAAAACTCGAACGCCTCAATATCGCCGCTGTCCGCCAGCATCGCCAAGCCCTCATCTTCCTGCTCATCGACCGCGCCTGCCCGCTGCCCACGCTCGCACAGTGACCGGAATGTACAGAACGCGCAGCGCTGAAGGTCATCGGTTTTCGGAAAGGTTTCTTGTGCCAGAATTTGGCTAATCAGGCCGCTGAGGTACGCTTCGTCCGCCTCAAATTCCGCCTGTGAATAATCCAGCGTCACCGACGGCCTCGCGTCCGCCGCAAACCAATAGCGCATCTCGATTTGGTCAGGTGTAATTGTCGCACCGTCCGTAAACGCCGCGCCAGCCACCGCCACCACATAACGGTACACTCGCGTCTGGATACGCCCTTTCAGGGTCTTAGGCGTCTGCTTCTTGTGCGTCTTGTAATCGACAATCACCACCCGCCCGCCGGGTTCCACCGCTAACAGGTCGAGCTTGGCCACCAACCGCACCCCGCCCAGCGCCGTCGAAAGCGTCACCTCCGAAAACCGATTCGGGGGCAAGCCGCGCATCCCGTCCCGCTTGAAGCGCGCCCACCACGCCGACAATTCTTCGTCGTCGGTCGGCTCTAGCACATCAACCGGCACACCCGCCACCATCTGCTGCGCCATCCAGTGGAAAGCGTTGCCGCGTCGCGCCCGTTCTTCCCATTCCGCCAGCGGCTCAGCCTCTGGGGAGGGACAGCGCACCGCCCGCACATGACCCAGCTCAAACCGATAGTGACAGTCGAGGTAATCCTGCAAGCTCGACTGACTGAACACCTTACTGCGCGGTATCGCCATCTTGTTCCCTCCAAAACGAGTCCAACACCAACAGCGGGACGGCGGGCCGCGCTTGTCCCTGACCGTCATTCGTCGTCACGAACAGTTCCCGCCGCGCCCGCGTCAAACCGACATACAGCAGGCGCAACCGTTCGGCCACGTAATCAAAGCGGGCGCGCACCGTGGCCTCGCCCTCTTCATATTCACGGTTGAGCGGGTCCATCACAGCCCGCAGCTGGGCAATCACCTCCTGTTCGATGTTCAACCCGCCGCGCACAAATTCACGCTCGCCCAAATAGCTGTCCTGTGGTTCCGCCGACGGAAAATCGTAGTTATTGACCGAGGTCAAATATACCCGGTCCCATTCCAAGCCCTTGGCCCGGTGCATGGTCGAAATTGTCACCTGTCCAGCGGGGTCGGCCTCCTCACCGCCTTCGATGTCATCGCTCAACCCATACACACTCCGCCGGTTCTCCGCAATCCGTTCCAGCTCCCCGGCAAACTGCTTGAGTCGCCAAGTGGTCTCTCGGTCCGCCACCCGCCGCAGGCCAATCGCCACCGAGTGGACGACCGCGAGGTCGAAGGGCTGGTTAAATGTCTCCTGCCCGATGGTCAAAATCAATTGGTCAACCGGCAGCACCGACGCCCGCAGCCAGCGCACCATCGCCCGCCGGAACGCCCAAAACGCCTCAATGGTGACGGCCTCTCCCCGCGCCCCTACCTCGATGAGCTCGGCAATTGTCGCCTCGTCCGAGAACAAGATACCTTCCGGCCCCGCCATCCGCTTGACACCGGCAAACACTCGGCTCAGTTCTGGCTGAATGACCGCCGCGTCAGGCAGCACCGCCCCCGCCCATGCCTCCATCGCCCGTTCCAGCCGACCGACATCCATCGGATGCGCCAGATAATCAACCACCGCCGCCAAGACATGCGCCGTCCGCCGCGCCGAGCTGGGCGTCCGCAGCAGTTCCCGAAACGGCACGTCCACCGCTTGCAGCGCCTTCGCCATCTCTGCGCCAGAGTTGTTACGCGGCACCAGCACGGCCATCGTCATCGGGCTGCCTGCGTCCAGCGTCCGCCGGATGTGTTCGGCAATCCGTTTGCGCTCCTCATCGGACGAGCTGGGCTGTGGGATTAACCGCACCACATTAGGTGAATCCGCCGGATTCGGCTGCGGGTCATCCGGTGGCGTGGGCAGAATATCCGGCGGCGACAGCGGTTGCAGTGCCTGTACTTCTGGATGCGGATGCTCCCGCGACCACCCTGAAAGCCGGTTCGCCAGCGCGATAATCCCCGGCGCAGACCGTCCCGAATACGGCAGTTCCGTCACGCTCACCCCGTCCTCGCGCATGAACCGCCGCAGGTGTTCCGGGCTGGCCGTCGTGAATGTCTCGTAAATCGCCTGATTTGGGTCACCAACTCGCACCCAATTCCCCGACTGGGCGGTCAGCAGGCGCAGCAGGTTTTCCTGCGCGAGGCTGCTGTCCTGCGCCTCGTCTTCCAAGACATACGGCCAGCGCGCTTGCAACTGTGCCAGCAGCTCCTTATCCCGCTGTAACACTGTCAGTCCGCCGCCGATGAGGTCGGCAAAATCGACCGCGCCGCGGTAAGTTAACAGGTCTTGATAGGCCTGATAGATATCCGCGCACGCCCGTGCCAACACCATCGGCTCCGAGGTGGCCTTGAGCTGGCGCGAGACTTGTTCGGGCGTCCAGCGCTCATCCTTCGCCTTTTTGATGAACGCGCCCGCCGCTTTGGTCAGCAGGTCAAGCCAAGCGTTGCCGCGTGACTGTGCGGTATCAGGATTTTGGTCAAGTTCGTAATACCACCCCGGCGACGCCTTGACCCACCCGCGCACTGAATCGGCCAACAGACGCTCACCATCGGCGTCATCGAGGATGTCGAACGCCTCACCCAGCCCCAATAATTCTGGTCGCATCCGCACAATGTCGTTGGCGAGGCCGTGCAGCGTCCGCACCCGATAGCCCACCCCCGCCAGCAGTCCAAACTCCTCGCGCACGAACAACCCGACCTGACGCGCAAAGTGGTCGGCGGCGGAATTGCTCATCGTCACCACCAAAACCTCTTGGTCTTCGCGCAAATCGCCCTCGGCCACCAACCGCGCCGCCAGATAAGATAGGGTGCGTGTCTTGCCACTCCCCGGCACGGCGGCCACTGCCAATTTACCGCCCCGGTAATCGACCACATCAGCCTGACCAATCCTCGGCTTAAACGCCATCGCTTAGCCCCTCCTCGCCTGCGTCCGGCGCAGGATTCGACCGACCGCATACAACAGATTGCCCTGCTGCTGCATTCCTTGTTCGCTGTACTCGCTCATCATCATCACCACATCGCCGCCGCACCGCCGCAGCAGACCCGCCACCAACCGATAGCCGCTTTGCAGCTCGACCGCCGTTTCGTCGGTTGATGTCCAAAGCTGATTTTCCGGCCACTGCGCACTCAACACATACGGCTGTGCGAGCGGCTGAGACAACCGTTCCGTCCAGCCGCTGCTGCCTATGTCCAGCCAGATTTGCCGCTGAACGCGCCGGTTGGTCATCAAGAACGTATAGGCAGGCGACATCAAAACGCCCTCCCCGCTGCCAATGTATGGCTGGCTAAGGCTGCGCTGACCCAGCACTCCTTCCATCACCGCCGCGAGGTACACCGACGCCCCCCACATCTCATCGGGGATTGCCCCGCCGATTTGCCGGTACATCGCCGCCGAGTCGACCAACGCCGCCGCTGATTGGGCCGCGTCGAGGTCATGTTGCAGCGTAAACCCGGCCTGTGACAACACCTCACCGTACAATCGGCTGAAAAAGTGGTCCAGCGGGATTGGCTCACCCGCCCGGTAGGTTTCCATCCAGCCCCGCAGCCGTTCGTAGCGCTCACCAGCGCGGTAGGTCACCCGTTCTTGCAGAGTCGCGGCCAGCCCCTCGAACGGGACCAACCCTTTGCGCGCCGTCGAGGCCAACAACGCTGCCCGCACCGGGTCAAGACCGCCGACAACTGTCGTCAGGGCCAGCGCCACATCTTCGATTGGTGGAACCAGACCCCACTGCGGATGTGCCATCTGAGCGAATGTCACCAGCGCCCGTACCACCGGCTCCAGCCGCAGCGGACGCGACGGGCGCAGCGATTGGCTCGGCACACCCAATTCCTCCAGCCGATACGTCAGCGCAAACCGCAGCGCATCCGACAGGTACGGCACGACCACCGCAATATCATTCGGCGCGATGCCGTCTTCTTTCACCCATACCGCGACCTGCGCCGCCGCCGCATCCACCATCTGCGGGAAAAAGCGGAAAGAGACCTGTTCCACCCCCTCAAAGGGGTTGATGTCACCCGGCACACCTTCACGCTGACCAAAACTCACCGCAAAATGGTCAATCAATGCCAACCGAGCCGGTTCCAACCCGACCGGTGCGCCCATTGTCACCGTTTCATCACAGACCGCCGCCAAATTGTACGCGCTGGCCTCATCCGCGCCGAGGAACCGGCGATAGCTCGACTCCTCATCAAACAACACCAACGCCGACTCGCTGTCCGCGATGAGGTCGGCCATCAAACGGTGCGCCGCTGGCACGTCCTCCTCGCTGTTCTCATACAAGATGTGTCGCGCCCGCGCCTTGAGATAGTTTTGGCACGCCGCCAGCGGCCAGACATGTTGGACAAACACCTCAACCGTC
>JALONW010000145.1 GCA_025454725.1 Anaerolineae bacterium | reverse complement strand
AACCTACTCAAGGCTGTCGGCATCGAGACCGCCAACGACCTGCTCGCCAAGCTGAACGACGGCGGCGACCAAGGCATCCTCGACATCGAGGGCATCGGTCGTCAGTCGCTCATCAACATCAAGAAGGCGCTGCGCTCCAGCGGCTTCGAGGTCCCCGTCACCGAGGAATAACCCCCTCCCTCACTGAACCACCCAAAGGCAGGCACGCCCTTAACCAGCGGCCTGCCTTTTCTTTTGCCTTGTCTTTACCTCGTATAGAAAGAAACTGCTGATGATACACCATTCCGGCCACATCGAAATCATCTGCGGCAGCATGTTCTGTGGCAAGACCGAGGAACTCATCCGCCGTGTCCGCCGCGCCGTCATTGCCCGCCAGACCGTACAGGTCTTCAAGCCCAATATCGACACGCGCTATGAACTCGCCTCGGTTGTGACGCACACCGGCCAAAAAATTGATGCCCAGCCCATCATCAACGCTGCCGACATCATGATACAGCTTGCTCCAGACACTACCGTCGTCGCCATTGATGAGGTGCAGTTCTTTGACGAGACGGTTGTCCCCATCGTCGAGAAGCTCGCCAAGCGCGGCGTGCGCGTGATTATCGCTGGCCTCGACCTCGACTTCCGCGCCGAGCCGTTCGGCCCGATGCCGCAACTTCTAGCACTGGCCGAGGAAGTAACCAAGCTCCGCGCCATCTGCGTCGTGTGCGGTGAACCGGCCTGCCGGTCACAGCGGCTTGTCAATGGCAAGCCTGCCCGCTATAACGACTCGGTCATTTTGGTCGGGGCAAAGGAATCCTATGAAGCGCGCTGCCGACAGCATCACCTTATCCCCGGCGCGCCCAACGAGATAGATTAATCTTACGGCCATAGCGCGTTAATCGACACTCGGCTACAATGTGCTTCTAAGGGAATATTTGCGCTGTTTTCTCCCCACGCGCACCCCTCACAAGCAAGACACACATAAGGAGGAATTTTCTATGGCTGTAGCAGCCCCCGTAGCCCCCAGCGTTGAGAGGAGTGATACCTCCAACCTGTGGCTCCGCACCCGACGCTGGGATTTGATGTATATCACCTTCAGCGTCATCGTTGTGCCACTGCCGTATATCGTCTACCTCATCATCCGCGCTGCGATGCAGAATGGCGCGCCCGCCTCTGAGCTGACCCAGATTGATGACTTCGCCCGCAACCTCGTCAACGTGTTCGTGGGCGTCGCGGTCGGCGGCCCCCACATGATGTCTACCTTCCTCCGCACCGGGCTGGATAACAATTTCAAGAAGCGCTACCCGATGCTCATCCGGTCATCCATCATTATCCCGATTGTGGTGGTTTCGCTGGCGTTCCTCAACCTGACCCTGCTGCTGACCATGTTCTTCTTCTGGGCGGCGCTCCATGTGCTGCACCAAGTGACATTCATTGTGGAGCTGTACAACCACAAGGAAAGCCAGTACGTCCGCCGCAGCGCTGTCACCGCACAGGCGCGCCTGATTGACTACGCCGTCATCCTGACCTGTCTGTTCCCGATGGCCGCGTTCAAGATTAGCCAAGGGTCATTTGACATCGGCGTGAACGACCTGACCAGCGTCATCCCAGAGTTCTTCCAGCAGGCATGGTTCTTCTATGCCATGACCGGTGTGTTCCTAGTCTCGGTCGGCGCATTTGCATGGAAGAGCGTCGAGGAATATAAGCACGGCATCTTGAACATCCCCAAGACGACCTTCATCCTCTTTACCATTACCATCTCGTTCATCCTGCCCGCCTTGCCCAACCTCGACACTGCGTTCCAAGGGCTGAACACGTGGCACTCGTTCCAGTATCTCGCCATCACCTTCTACATCATCAAGGTGAAAGCGGCCTATGGCAACCTGAACCAGACTGCGCCGCTGGTGCAGCGTTTCAGCCGCAGCAAGGACAGCCGTGGTCTGTACCTCCTCAGCACCATCATGCTCGGCGGCTCGATTATGGTGTTCTTCGTCGTCTACACCATCTCGAACTTCTTCGTCCCAGCCTATATCGCGGGCGCAGACCCCGCCACGCTTGGCAACTGGCGCTTTGACGTGTCGTACTACACAGCCATCCTCAGCTTCCTGTGGATTCACTACTACCACGACCACTTCCTATTCACCGACTTCGAGGCGCTGGACGACGCCTATAAAACGGCGTAATTGTGAAGAGAACAGCCCGTACCATAATGGTGCGGGCTGTTTGTTTAAGGTTTAGGTGGCGCTAGTGGATACATTTCATTTCCATACAACCACAGAAACTTATCCAAGTCGCTGAAATTATATTTTTCTAGACCATATTTTGTTCGGAATGCTTCAATCACACCTTTATATTGACGATAATCCGTGTAGACTGCTTCAAAAAAACGGGTTTCTGATTTGAAATCGACAAAACGTTCTTGTTTCGTGTAACCCCATAACAACTTCGCCACGTACCAATCTAAAATTGGATATTCTTTGGGGGCGTGAATACTGCAATACTTTGAGGCAAACGAGTAAATGTTCTTGCCTAATCCAGTTAGAGCAATCTCGTTCACCACATCAGGCAAGCACTGACTCAATCGCTCATCAATGTTCAAACTGACGATGTGTTGCGCGACACCATATAACCCGTCTGAGATAAAACGAACCCCTGTACTATACAGTCCATCTACGGCAGTAACTTTAATAATCACTTGATTCAAATCATCGTTCTTCGGAAAAACCTGCGCTAATTCGCTGAGAGCCAGCTTCGTTACCTTAGCGCTTCGATTATCATAAGCGGTGAGGTATGTATCAATCATTTCTAACGTAGGATATTGAAGAACTTTCACCATTCACCCCGTTACATACTGACGAAACCATTAAACTTTAGCGGGGCAGCGTTTGCCGCCCCGCTGACCCTCATTATTTCACAGTGAGGGTTTTCTCATCACTCATCACTACCAACTCATCACTTACCCCTAAGGGAAAGCCTCAGCCACCCACTGCATCGGGTCAACCGGCGTCCCGCGCACCCAAACCTCCCAGTGGAGGTGAGCGCCGGTCGCCCGACCTGTCGCGCCAATCGTCCCCAGCGGCTGCCCAGCCTGAACGAACGCCCCGACAGTCGCGTAGCGCTCGTTCAGGTGCGCATAGAGGGTATATACCCCCCAACCGTGGTCAACCACCACCGTCGTCCCCCGGATATTGAGCGTATCGGCCAAGACCACCTGTCCCGCCGCCGCCGCGATAACCGGCGTACCCGGCGCACCGGCAAAATCTGCGCCAGAGTGGTAACGGTCGAGCGCGCCGCCGTTGTACGCCCGCTGTGCACCAAACGCGCTGTACATGGCCGCCGCCGCTGGTAGACCCATCGGCCCGCCGAAATAGCGCTCTGCAGAATAATTCGCCGTCACGCGGCGCAGCAAGTCCATCTCGTTCTGTTCGACCGCCGGGGTCAGCAGTTCCAGCTTATCGGGAGGCAGCGTGACATACTGCGCGCCATAACCACCCGCCCGCACCTGAACATTAAACGCCAGTGTCGAAACACCGTTCACATCGGTGACAGTGACGGTCATCGGGTACACACCCGCCGCCGTCCCCAGCGGGATGGGCGCAAACCCGACGTGCGCCCGGCCATCGTCCAGCGTCGCCACATTGATGGTTTGGTCGAGGAAGGCAATGGCAATCGTGGCGGTATTGGCCGTCGTCAGCCGGATACGCCCGGTCTTACCCTCGACCAGCACCAGCGGCGTCAGGTCGAGCGCGACCAATCCGTTGGGCAGCGCCGCCACCGGCGTATTGTCGGTCTGAACACCGGGGATGAGCAAATCCTGCCCCGAAAAAATGCGCGAGGCGTCTTCAATGCCATTGGCCTCTTGGATGACGGTCATCGCCACGCCGTAGCGCTGCGCGATGCTGAACAGTGTCTCGCCGCCCTGTACCCGGTGCGTGACCGTAATCCCGCTGGGTGCGGGAACCTGCTCACTCTCCCCCGGCACGCTGGGCGACTCTGGTGCACTGACCGGGGCGCGCAGCGTCAGCACCTGACCGACGAACAGCGCATTGGGGTTGTCCAACCCGTTCAGGCTGACCAACGTCGCCACATCCGTCCCGAACGCCGTCGCAATCGCCTGTAGGTTATCGGCGGGCTGGACGGTGTAGGTCTCTGGGACCTCAACCTCCCTTACCTCACCGTTTAACGGGATGAGCAGGCGGTCGCCCGCCCGGATATTCGATGGATTGATAATCCCGTTCGCCCGCGCAATAACCTCGGTCGTCAAGCCGTAGCGCTGCGCGATACTAAACAACGTTTCACCGCGCTGGACGACGTGCAGCGTCACGCCGCCCGTCTCCTGCGCCACCACCGATATCACCAACAGCAGCGCTGAGACCACCAGCGCCAAGCGCCTTATCATACGTGTACCCATGAACAGACTTTCTAACCGGCCAATTCCTCAAACGTCAAAAGGTCGCCAACTTGAACCCGTTCCAACACGTCCACGTTGGCCTCTAGATAATACTGCGCCGCTTTGGACGGAGCATAGGCCGGACGCCACGGTTTAGCCAGCGTCTTATGCACGACTACCCCACGCTTGTCCAACCACACCACCCCAATCGAGAATCGCATGAAGAACATGTGGATGGTGGTATTGACGACGCTCTCCCCACCCGTCACGAACAGCAGTCCCTCATCGGAAGGCAGTTCGCGGCGGAACATCAACCCCTTCAGGTGACACCAAAAGCTGGCACACCAGCGGGCGCGGGGCAGGATAACCTGCCCCGTCCCAGCGTTTTTGAGGACGCGGTAATTACTCATTGGGGATGCGGATAACCTGACCGTACAGGATACGGTTCGGGTTGCTGATGTTATTCAGGTCAATGATGGCGCGAACGCTCGTCCCAAAGCGCGCTGCAATCCGGCTCAGGGTGTCGCCCGGCACAATCACGTAGCGGCGGAAGGTCGGAGTCGGCTCTGGCATCGTGGTGGCTTCTGTGACTTCCTCACCCTCATCACTACCTGCGCCCATTCCTTCATCTTCAATGGCCGCCGGGATGCGGATGACCTGACCGACGCGGATGACATCCATCACCGTGAAGCCGTTATACGCCGCCAGCTCGAACTCATTCAGCCCGTAGCTGCGCGCAATCGCAATTAGCGTATCGCCGCGCTGGATGGTGTAGGTCGTTTCCTCATCACGGACTTCCTCAGTCGCCACCGGCTCAACCGTCGGCTCGGTGGTCGGTTCAAGCGTTGGCTCTGGCGTTGGGGTCGGCGTGGCAATGACCAGCGGCTCCGGCGTCCCCTCAGCCACCGGGACCGGAATCGGCACGACCAGCACATCACCGGGGTACAGGATGGTCTCACGGTCAATACCGGTCGCCTCGGCGATGGCGTCGATGTCGCTGCCGTACACCAACGCTACCGTATACAGGCTGTCACCCGACTGCACGACGTGTTCGATTTCGCTCAGGAATACCGGTTCATCCGAACCAGCGGCTTCTTCGGTGGCAATCGGGGTTGCTTCGGTGACAGCTTCAACCGTCGGCGCTTCCGTAGCGACTGGCGATTCTTCAGTCACAGCGACAGTGGTTTCAGCGACAGGCGCTTCTTCAGTGATAACTTCAACCGTCGGCTCTTCAGTCACAACCGGCTCGACCACCGTGGTGGCATCGCCCAACGTCAGTGACGCCTCATCAAGGAACACGTCAGAGGCATACACACCAGTCTGCGCCACGATTCGCACCAACACCGTCACGCTCGTGCCTTGCGCCCGCGCCTGCACAGCTACTGGGACATAGCTGTCCGTGACCGCGACTGGCTCAGACCACACGATACTCTCACTGGCCGGGTCGGCGCTGCCCAGCGGGTCAATCCCAACCTCGACCGTGACCAGACCCGCCGCGTTACTGATGGCCGGGTCCAACCCATCCAAGCTCGCCCAGATGTACGTGCTCACGCCGAACGACAGCGCCGCATCCGCCGGGACAAGCACCTGCTGATACACACCTGCTGTGGTCGTCGCCAGCGTAACCGAGGCCAACTGCGCGTTAGACCCCGCCAGCACCCGGTCAGCGAGGTCGGGCGAAGCCGCCCCATACAGCGGCGCGGTATCGGTGGCCGCTTCGCCGATGTACCACGGCGTCCAGCCCTCCGCCGCTGTGCCGAAAGTCCCTACCTCGATATACGGGTCTTCAAAACCGGGGTTTTGCAGCAGATTTTCCCCCTGCGCGACAGCAGGCAAACTTAAGGCCGCCGTTAACAACACCAAAACCCCTGTAAACCATCTTCCCAAACGCATCATGACCACTCCCTTTCGGCGCACATCCCAAAAATTCATGTCGCGGGGAACCCAACGCGATAAACTGCCCCGCACCCAATACATTACACCCTAAGTGTACAGCGCAGTCGCCCCGCTGGCTACAGTCTGGGCGTGTTCAACCCCCCTCCCGGTGGGATATAATGGCCGCCGGAACAGTAGGAAACCCCAGCGCCTTCCTCCACACGCTGGTTTTGATTATTCCCCCAATATAAAGGAGCTGCACTTGGACCTCCACGAACACCAGAGCAAAGCGTTGTTTGTAAAACACGGCATCCCCGCCCCCATGGGTGAAGTCGCCCACACCCCCGAAGAAGCCGAAGCCATCGCCGCCAAAATTAACGGCAAAGTCGTCGTCAAGGCGCAGGTGCTGACCGGCGGGCGCGGCAAGGCCGGCGGTGTTAAGGTCGCTAGCAGCCCGGCAGAAGCCAAGGAAAAGGCAGACTCCATCATCGGGATGCCCATCAAACACCTGACGGTCCACAAGGTGCTGGTGGACCCGGCCTCGACCATCGTCAAGGAAATCTATTTGGGCATCACCAATGACCGCAAGGTCGGTAAGCCCGTGATGATTGCCTCGTCTGAAGGTGGCATGGACATTGAGCAGGTGGCGAAGGAAAACCCCGACGCCGTCATCCGTGAGCATATCGACCCGGTGTACGGCCTGCAAGGCTACCAGATTACATCGGTCGCCAATGCCATGAACCTACCCAAGGAACACTGGAAGGCGTTCGGCCAAATTGCACGCGGCTTGTACGCTTGCTATGCAGCTAATGACGCGACTCTCGCCGAGATTAACCCGCTGATTATCAACGGCGACAACCAGCTCGTCGCGCTCGACGGTAAAATGTCCATCGACGACAACGCGCTGTTCCGTCACCCCGAACTCGCCGCCATGCGTGACCTGACCGTCGAGGCCGAGGCCGAGGCCATCGCCCGCGAGGCCGACATCAGCTATGTGAAGCTCGACGGCCAGATTGGCTGCATGGTCAATGGGGCTGGCCTTGCCATGACCACCATGGACATGACCCAGCTCTACGGCGCGGACAAGGGCATCGGCCCCGCCAACTTCCTCGACATCGGCGGCGGCGCGAAGGCCGATAAGGTCGCTAAGGCGCTCAACATCATCCTCAGCGACCCGAACGTCAAATCGGTTCTGATTAACATCTTCGGCGGCATCACCCGCTGCGACGAGGTGGCACGCGGCATGATTGAGGCGTACAACGAGGTCAAGCCGGTCGTTCCCATCGTTATCCGCCTGCAAGGGACCAACGCCAAAGAAGGCCGTGAGATTATCCAGTCGGCCAACATCCCCACCCTCATCGCCGCCGCCACATTGACCGAGGCCGCCCAAAAAGCCGTGGCCGCCGCTGAAGGAGCGCTCTAACCATGTCGATTTTGCTGAACAAGGACTCCCGCATCATCGTTCAGGGCATCACCGGGCGCGAGGGGGGTTTCCACACCCAGCAGATGATCGCCTACGGCTCCAACGTCGTCGGCGGCGTCACGCCCGGCAAGGGTGGCGAATGGGCGCACGGCGTCCCGGTCTATGACACGGTACGCGAAGCCGTCAAGCAGGCCGAGGCCAATGCCACGGTTATCTTCGTCCCGCCCGCGCTGGCCGCTGAGGCCATCTTAGAGGCGCTCGACGCCAAAATTGGCCTCATCGTCTGCATCACCGAGGGCATCCCTGTCCGCGACATGATGCGCGTCTACGCCAAGCTCCAGCAGAGCAGTAGCCGCTTGGTCGGCCCCAACTGCCCCGGCCTGCTTACCCCCGGCATCGGCAAGATGGGCATCATGCCCGGTTACATCGCCACACCGGGGCGCGTCGGCGTCGTCTCCAAGTCCGGTACGCTGACCTATGAAGTCGTCAACGCCCTGACCGAGGCCGGTATGGGTCAAAGCACTTGCGTCGGCATCGGCGGCGACCCCGTCATCGGCACGACCTTCGTGGACGTGTTGGAGATGTTCGAGAACGACCCCGAAACCGAAATGATCGCCATGCTGGGCGAAATCGGTGGTCGCGCCGAAATCGACGCCGCCGAGTATATCGCCAAGCATATGACCAAGCCGGTCGCCGCCTTCATCGCTGGCCGCAGCGCCCCCCCCAACACCCGCATGGGTCACGCGGGCGCGATTGTGGACGGCAACGAGGGTAGCGCTGAACAGAAGATCGAAGCGCTGCGCGCCGCAGGCGTCCGCGTCGCCGACAACCCGGAGCAAATTCCGGCCCTGCTGGCGAACAAGTAGCCTTAAAATCTTCCTTAACCCCTCAGTTGGCGTCGTCCTGCTGGGGGGTTATTCTTGTCCATCGGCCAACCCAACAGCCTCCTGTGCTACCCACGCCTCACGCCCATCAGGCAGCGCCAAGCGCACCCAATCCCCATCAGCAGCCAGCACCCGCCCCTCAGCCGCACTGTACAGCGTGAACAAGACCGGCGCATCGGGTTCTGGCGCGGCCAAACCGTTTGCCTCAAACGCAGTGATAACCGCTGGCGGACGAACCAAATCATCGGTTCGCCGCACAATGAGCAGCAGCAGCGCGACTATCGTTAGACAGCCCAACACCACGCCCCAACGCGCCAAACTCCGCCCCGGACGCCACAGCCACACCCCACCGATTCCAAAGGTCGCCATCCACAGCAGCGCGCCCAGCCAACGCAGCTCAACAATACTTAACGTGTCGGCTGTAAAGCGCACCGCCGCTGGGACAAAGCCCGGC
>JALONW010000144.1 GCA_025454725.1 Anaerolineae bacterium | reverse complement strand
CGTCTGCCGACATTGGCTGACCTCGAACATCTGCCGTACACCGATTGGGTGGTCAAAGAGGCCATGCGCCTGTACCCGCCCGCGTGGTCGATTGGCCGTGTTGCCACCCGTGACGTGCAGGTGGGGGAGTACCTCATCAAGGCCGGGATGCAGGTCGGGCTGAATATCTACGCCACGCACCATGACCCTGACCTGTGGGAGAACCCAGAGCGTTTCGACCCGGAGCGCTTCAGCCCAGAACGCGAGGGCGACATTAAACGCTACGCTTATATCCCGTTTGGCGGCGGCCCCCGTGTGTGCATCGGCAACCACTTTGCGATGATGGAGGCCAAGCTCATCCTTGCGACGGTCGCCAGCCGCTACGCGCTGCGCCTCGACCCCGGCCAAGAGGTCAAGATGGACGCGCGCATTACGCTCAACCCGTTGGGCGGCCTGCCGATGACAGTTCAGGCCCGTTAATATCTAGCCGCATTTTCAGCACACCCAACAGGGCGCGCCGATTACCGGCGCGCCCTGTTTTGTGATTGCTGGATGAATGTTGTCGATTCTGGTTGGTCTCGTCCCCTCATAACCTTGCCCCACGCCGCGTCTGAGCTATCATCAGCCCGCGACACACCTATTTCTCCGCGCAAGAGGACCGAAAGGACAGACCCCAATGCAGTTGGGTATGATTGGACTGGGCAAGATGGGCGCGAACATGACCACGCGCTTAATTTTGGGCGGCCATGCGATGGTCGTCTTTGACCACAACGCTGACGCTATCGCAGCATCCGCCGCTGGCGGGGCGGTTCCTGCCGCGTCGCTGGCCGAGATAGTGCAGAAACTCGATGTGCCTCGCACTGTGTGGGTGATGGTTCCGTCGGGCGACCCGACCCTATCGACCGTGCGGGCGTTGGCTGACCTGATGCAGCCGGGCGATACCATCATCGACGGTGGCAACTCGTTCTACGGCAACTCGGTCATGCTGGGGCAGGAACTGGCCGCAAAGGGGCTGCATTTCATCGATGTCGGCACGTCGGGCGGGGTTTGGGGACTGGAAAACGGCTACAGCCTAATGATTGGCGGTGACGAAGCCGCTGTCGCTCGAACCCCATTTTCCAGACGCTTGCACCGTCGCCAGAACTGGGCTGGGGACGAGTCGGACCGACCGGTGCGGGCCATTACGCTAAGATGGTGCATAACGGCATCGAATATGGCATGATGCAAGCCTTCGCCGAAGGGCTTTCCATTCTGCGCGCCAAGCAGGAGTTCGGCTTTGACTTGAGCGAAGTCACGCGCATTTGGCAGGATGGGAGCGTGGTGCGTTCGTGGCTGCTCGACCTGATTCAAGGTGCATTGGAGCGCGATGAAAAGCTGGAGGACATCGCCGCATATGTCCCCGACAGCGGGGAAGGGCGCTGGACGGTGTTCGAGTCGATTCATCTGAACGTCTCTGCGCCGGTGATTACCGCCTCGTTGGAGCGCCGCATCCGCAGCCGCGAGGACGGCTATACCGACAAGCTGCTGTCCGTGATGCGCAATGCTTTCGGCGGCCACAGTATCAAGAAGGCGGAGGATTAAGCGCCCATGCCCAACGGCAGCGCGTTAACCACGGTCGTGATTTTCGGGGCGTCGGGCGACCTGACCGTCCGTAAGCTGGTCCCAGCGCTCTACAACCAATTCGTGAAGGGGCGCTTGCCCAAACACCTGCGCGTGGTCGGCGTCTCGCGCTCGGAACTGTCTGATGACGATTTTCGCGCCAAGATGCGCGAGGGGGTGGCCGAGTTCGCGCCCGATCTGTTGAGCGACCCGCAGTGGGAGGAGTTTGCGCCGCACCTCAAGTATGTGGCCGCCGACGCGGGCGCACATGACGGCATGGGCAAGCTCAATGCAGCGCTGGACGCCTGCGACGATGACCTAGAGAATCGCCTATATTACCTGTCGGTCGCGCCCGCGCTGTATACGCCCATTGTCAAACAGTTGGGCGAACACGGCATGGCTGATGAGTCCACGGGCTGGCGGCGCTTGGTGGTCGAGAAGCCATTCGGGACGGATTTACGCACTGCCCGCGAGCTGGATGGTAATATCCACCGGGTGTTTGAAGAGCGTCAGGTCTATCGGATTGACCACTACCTCGGCAAGGAAACGGCGCAGAACATCCTGTTCTTCCGGTTTGCCAACGCTATTTTCGAGCCAATCTGGAATCGCAATACCATCAATAATGTGCAGATTACAGTGGCTGAAAAGGTCGATGTCGAGCATCGCGGCGCGTTCTACGACAAAGCGGGCATCCTGCGCGATATGTTCCAGAACCATCTCCTGCAACTGCTCACGCTGGTGGCGATGGAGCCGCCCAACAGCCTCGACGCCGACGCGCTGCGCGACGAAAAGGTCAAGATTTTACGGGCGATTCATCCTATACTGCCGGAACATACCGTGCGCGGTCAGTATGCCAATTACACCCGCGCTGAGGGCGTGGCGGATGACAGCCAGACCCCGACCTATGCCGCACTCCAGCTCTACATCGACAATTGGCGCTGGAAGGGCATCCCGTTTTACCTGCGGAGTGGCAAGGCGCTCACCCGTAAGCAGAGCGAGATTATCATCGAGTTTAACCGTCCGCCGGTGATGATGTTTAAGGTGTCGGACGAGAGCCAGTTCACGCCCAACTTGCTGTCCATCCGAATCCAGCCGGACGAGGGTATTCACCTGACTATCCAAGCGAAGGAGCCGGACAGCGCGCAGAAGCGCCGCCCGGTTGACTTGACCTTCCACTACCGCTCAGAGTTCAACGGCGGCATCCCGGATAGCTATGAGCGCCTCTTGGTTGATGCGCTGAACGGTGACGCAGCACTGTTCATCCGCAGCGACGAAATCGAGGCGGCGTGGTCGCTAATGGACCCGGTGCTTCAAGCGTGGGAGAACCCCAACAGCGGGGCGCCCGCACTGGAAATCTACCCGCGTGGGAGTTGGGGACCGGACGGCGCAGATGCGCTGTTGGCGCGCAGTGGTCGGGTCTGGCGGATTGGCGACCTGCACAATTAGCCAGTAAACGTAAAAAGCGGCGGAACCGAGATGGCTCCGCCGCTTTTTGTTGGGTTTAATCTGGGTCTAGCGGCGCTGGGTGCGTGTCCGCAGGCCGAAGATGGCGAAGGCGAACAAAACACTGCCCAGCAGCAGGCATGAGCCAACCCCCTTGAGCATCAGGTCTCCGTCCCAGCCGGTGTTGAGCAGGGCGCGCATGGCCTCCAGCGGGTAGGTGATGGGGTTGAACTCTGCCGCGACCTTAATCCAGCCGGTCAGCAGGTCAAACGGGACGTAGGTGGCGGTCAGGAAGGTCAGCGGGAAGAAGATGAAGCTCGCGCCGCCAGTGGCTGCCGCTGACCCTGTAAACAGCGCCATGCCAACGGTGAACCCGGCGAAACTGATGCCGATGAAGGTGGCAAACACCAGCGTCGAGACCAGCCCGACGATGCCGGTTTCCGGCTGTAAGCCCATCAGCAGGGCAATCAGGATAATCAGCGCGGTTTGCAGGGTGAGGAGCAGCGCACCCGCAATCATCGGCCCAAGTACGATGGCGGCGCGGCTGACCGGCGTCAGCATCAGTTTGTCAAAGTAGCCGCGCTCAATGTCGCGGACGATGCTTTGACCGGCGATGCCCGCGCCCGACAGCGACGAGCTGATGATGGTCAGCGGGACGATGAAGCCGAGGTAGCTCTGGCCGGGCAAAAAGAAGCTGGCCGCGCCGCTGAGAGTCGAACTGTTGACCAACAGGAAAAACACGCTGATGAGCAGCGGCGGTATGACGGCAGCGGGGTCGCGGAAGTTGGTAATCAGCGTGCGCTTGGCGAGCATGGCGGTCTGATTGATGAACGACATCGAGCGTTCAGCGCGGGCGCTGGGTTGGACGGTCGGTTTAGATTGGGCTACGGCGGCCATGGGGTTCCTCTGGGGCTATGATGGTTTGGTGGGGTGATAGGCGCGGACAAGACATGGCTTGCTCGACCGCTTTTACGCGGGCAGTGTCTCGCCCTCGACGGGGGCGACGGCTTCTTCGAGCGTCTGGCCGGTGACTTGGAGGAATACGTCATCCAGCGTCGGTTGGGTGAGGGTAAGCGAGACGGTCTCGATTCCGCCTTCAGTCAACCGGTTGACGACGGCAGGGACAACCTGCGCCGCGTTCTGGCGATAGAGGCGGACGGTGCGTCGGTCTACCTGCACCTTATCGAACATATCGGCGAGCACGCTGGAGGCACGCTCGGCAATGTCGTTGTCGCGCAGTGTGATGTTGACTGATTCGCGACCCAGCGCGGCTTTGAGCGTCGCGGGCTGACCCTCGACCGCAATCTTGCCCTTGTTCATGATGGCGATGCGGTCGGCCAGCTCATCGGCCTCTTCCAGATATTGGGTGGTGAGGAAGATGGTCATATCGTATTCGCGGTTGAGGCGGCGCACCTCGGTCCAGATGTCGCGGCGGCTGGCTGGGTCGAGGCCAGTGGTCGGCTCGTCAAGGAACAGAATTTGCGGCTGGTGGACGAGCGCCATCGCAAGGTCAAGGCGGCGGCGCATCCCCCCCGAATATTTGCCAACACGTCGGTCGGTGAACTGGCTGAGGCCGACGATTTCCAGTAGCTCATTGGCGCGCTTGACAGCATCGCGCTTGCTCAGGCCGAACAACTGCGCTTGGATGGTCAACAGCTCCATCGATTTCATGATGGGGTCGAGGCCGATGTCTTGCAGCGCGACGCCCGCAATCCGGCGGACCTGTGCGGCTTGCAGCGCGATGTCATAACCGCCCACGGTCGCGTGGCCGCTGGTCGGGACGCTGAGGGTGGTCAGCATGGTGACAGTGGTGGACTTGCCCGCCCCGTTGGGGCCGAGGAAGCCATAAATTTCACCGTCCTCCACCTTGAATGAGACGTTGTCCACGGCGATAAAGTCGCCGTATCGTTTGACGAGGTTGTCGGCGATGATTTCGCGGTTGTTGGTCATGGGGTTAGGTCATCCTGTAAAGTCATCGGGCGTGGATTTGGCGGGATGGGTGGGAGCGTTGTCGTAACCGTGCGGCGGGGTGTGGCCCAGCGCCTCGACAAAACGCTCGTTGAGCAGGGCGAGGCCATCTAATAGGGTCTGGCGCTGGTGGCCTTCCAGCGGCGCGAGAATTTCGCTGATGCGTGCTTGGGTGAAGTGGTCGATTTTGTCGAGGATGGCGCGTCCCTCGTCAGAAAGGCGGACGTAGACAACGCGACGGTCTTTGGTGTCGCGCTCGCGCTCGACCCAGCCCCGCGCTTCCATCGTCGTAATCGTATTGCTCATGGTCGGTGCGCTGACTGACATCGCCCGCGCCATTTCGCTTAAGGTGTGGGGACGGGCGCTCAACATCCCCAACAGTCCCATGTGCGACGAGATGATGTCGAGGTGGGCGGAGCGCAGTTCGGCGTTCATCACGCGCATCACGAATGGGATAATTTCCAGCGTGCGGCGAGCGATTTCATCGGCATTGGGGGGAGGACTGTTCATGGATTTATATACTTAGTTGGGCTAATGGGTTGATTAGCTAAATATTCGTTGTAAATAGTAAATGTTGCATGAGGCAAGATTGAGCCGTCGCATAGAAGTAGAGGGATGGGTTTGGAGTGATGAGGGATGAGAGAATGTTTGCAGATACGCCGTACATGAGAAGATTTGCGAAAATGGAGTAGAAGGGCGCAGCACACTGCGCCCCTACGGCCAAAAACCGTTGTTTAATCTGTTGATGTTAGGTCACCAAGACGAGAAATCGGTGTAGGGGCGAGGCTTGCCCGCCCGCTGAATTTTTATTCCACCCAGTCAAAGGTGCGGGTGACAGCCTTTTTCCACATCGCGTAGAGGCGGTTGCGTTCGGTGGCAGGCATCTCTGGCTCCCACGTATGAGAGACGTGCCAATTGGCACGGAGCTCGTCGAGATTGCTCCAGAACCCGACCGCCAGCCCGGCGGCATAGGCCGCGCCGAGCGCGGTGGTCTCTGCCACGGCGGGGCGGACGACACCGACGCCGAGGATGTCGGCTTGGAACTGCATTAGCAGGTCGTTGTGGGTCATTCCGCCGTCTACCTTGAGCGCAGCCAGCGGGACGCCGCTGTCAGCGACCATCGCGTCCATCACCTCACGGGTTTGGAAGGCGGTGGCTTCCAGCGCGGCGCGGGCGATGTGGTTTTTGGTCACATAGCGCGTCATGCCAACGATGACGCCGCGTGCGTCCTGACGCCAGTACGGGGCAAATAGACCGCTGAAGGCTGGGACGAAATAAACGCCACCGTTATCTTTTACAGCCTGTGCCAGCGCCTCTACATCGGACGACTGTTCGATGATGCCGAGGTTGTCGCGCAGCCATTGAATCAGCGAACCTGTGACAGCAATTGAGCCTTCCAGCGCATAGACCGGCTTCTCGTCGCCAATCTGGTAGCCGAGGGTGGTTAGAAGACCATGGTTGCTCATCACGGCTTGTTCGCCGGTGTTGATGAGCATGAAACAGCCCGTGCCGTAGGTGTTCTTGGCCTCGCCGGGCTTGTAACAGGTCTGGCCAAACAGGGCGGCCTGTTGGTCGCCCAAGATACCGGTCAGCGGCACGTTACGCCCGCCAATATTGACCGTCCCATAGGCGTCGGCGCTGGACGACGGCTTAATCTGGGGGAGCATAGCGCGTGGAATGTTAAAAGCGGCCAGCAAGTCGTCGTCCCAGTCGAGGGTATGTAAGTTCATAAGTAGGGTGCGGCTGGCGTTGGTCACGTCGGTGGCGTGGATGCGCCCGCCGCTCAGGTTCCATGCACACCACGTGTCCATTGTGCCGAACAGCGCATCCCCGTGCTCGGCGGCCTCGCGAAGGCCGGGGACGTTTTCCAGCAGCCACACCAGCTTGGTCGCGCTGAAATAGGTTGAGATGGGCAGGCCAGTCTTATCCTTGAAGCGGTCTGCTCCGCCGTCCGCGCTCATTTTGTCAACAATTTTGTCGGTGCGCGTGTCCTGCCAGACCAGTGCGTTATGGTAGGGGCGACCGGTGTTTTTGTCCCAGACGAGCGTGGTCTCGCGCTGATTGGTGATTCCCACGGCGGCAAGGTCAGACGGGGTAGCGTCGGCTTTGCCCAGCGCCCCGGCGATGACTTCCTGCGTCCGCTGCCAGATTTCCAGCGCGTTGTGTTCGACCCAACCCGCCTCTGGGAAAATCTGCTGGTGTTCGAGCTGGTGCGAGGCGACCGGCTGACCGGCCTTGTTGAACAGGATAAAGCGCGTGCTGGTCGTGCCTTGGTCAAGCGCGCCGACATATTTAGCCATGATGAAAACCCTCTGCTGTGTATCCCAAAAAGTATCGTTGTACGGCGCAACTTTACCTGAAAAGTGCGCTGGTCGCACAGTCATTAAGTCCATCGGCGCTGTAGGACAAGGTGGCGCAGGGGTATAATAGAAAATATGACGGACGGAAAGTAATTCACAGTCAGAGGTGATGATATGGCGCGGCAGGATGTGCTTTCAGCGGTGAAGGCCAAGCCAGAGGTTTCGGTCTTGGTGATTGGCGGCGGCGTGAACGGTATAGGGACGTTCCGCGACCTTGCGCACCAAGGCGTGGATGTGCTGCTGGTCGAAAAAGGCGATTTTTCCAGTGGGGCGAGCGCGGGGTCATCGCACATGCTGCACGGCGGCATCCGCTACCTCGAAAACGGCGAGTTTCGGCTGGTCAGCGAGGCGCTGACCGAGCGTAACCTGATGCTGCGGAACGCGCCACATTATGCGAAGCCGCTGCCGACTGCCATCCCGATTTTTAGCTGGTTTTCGGGCTTTCTCAATGCCCCACTCAAGTTCTTGCGGCTGATTGAGAAGCCTTCTGAGCGCGGCGCGGCGGTGATTAAAATCGGGCTAATTTTTTATGATTGGTTTGCGCGCAAACACCGCGTGATGCCGACCCATAAAATGATGGGCAAGCAAGAGGCACTGGCGGCGTATCCCGGCATTCACCCCGATATCAAGTGTGTGGCGCGTTACTACGATGCGTGGATGCCGTACCCAGAGCGCATCTGTCTGGAGTTGATGCAGGACGGCGAAGGGGCCAACCCCAGCGCCCACGCCCTGAATTATGTGTCGGCGGTTGGCGCGGAGGACGGCGCAGTGACGCTGCGCGACGAGCTGACGGGAGAGACCTTTAACGTCAAGCCGAAGGTGGTCATCAACGCGGCGGGGCCGTGGATTGACTTTGCGATGCAGGCGCTGGGCAAACCGACGGGCTTCATCGGCGGGACGAAAGGCTCGCACTTGATTCTGGACCACCCGGAACTGTTCCGCGCTTGCAACGGCGGCGAATTTTTCTTCGAGAACCATGACGGGCGTATCGTCCTGATTTTGCCGTATCTCGATAACAAGGTGATGGTCGGGACGACCGACATCCGCATCAACGACCCAGAAGAAGCGGTTTGCACGGATGACGAGACAGATTATATGCTGGGGCTGGTGTCGCGGGTGTTCCCCGGTCTCAAGGTCGGGCGCGAACACATCGTGTTTACGTTCAGCGGTGTGCGTCCTCTGCCCGCCAGCGGCAAGGGCTATACCGGCAATGTCAGCCGTGACCACAGCATCGCCGTCAGCGAAGCGGGGGAGGGTGGTCTACCGTTCCCCGTGCTGTCACTGGTGGGTGGCAAATGGACGAGTTTCCGCGCGTTCAGCGAGCAAGCCGCCGACGCTGCACTGCAACGGTTGGGGCGCGGGCGGAAGGCCAGCACCGAACACATGGCGCTGGGCGGCGGACGCGATTACCCGTCGGAGGTGGCGGGGTGGGTCAAGACGCTGGCTGATGAGACCAGCCTGCCGGTTAGTCAGGTGCAGACCTTGTTTGAGCGCTACGGTACACAAGCCCGTGCCATCGCCGGGTTCATGGCGGACGGGGATGATGTGCCGCTGGTCAACAACCCGGCCTATACACGCCGTGAGCTGATGTATCTAGCAGGGACAGAGGCGGTCGTCCGGCTGGATGATCTCTTGCTGCGTCGGACGCTGATGGCGTGGTTCGGCGGCGTAACCGTCGCGCTGTTGGAGGAGGTGGCCGGGGTGGTCGGCGGGGTGCTGGGCTGGGATGCTGCTCGCCAGTCAGCGGAGGTCGCCCGCGCGCGTGACCTGTTGGCGCACAAACATGGGTTAGGCCAGTTGTCGCAGTAGGTTCAATATTTGGGCGCAGCACGCTGCGCCCCTACGATTTTGTACCCCCAGCCACTGGGGGTATTATGTTGTGACCCTTTATGACCCGTTGACAGTCGATAACGACCTGTCGTACAGTGTTAACGCAAGCAGTAAGGGGGGAACAAACACCATGCTTATCACGACCGATTTTAGCGCCCATCAACACCCCGACCCCGACCGACAAGGACCCTATTCTATGATTGACCATCAGACGGACACTTGGCAGGTCGGTGACATCACCATCCGCCCCGCCACCCTTGACGACATCCCGCACGTCGTCGCTATCAGCCGCGCCCATGACGTTTACGT
Organism: Anaerolineae bacterium; assembly: GCA_025454725.1. Classification (GTDB taxonomy): domain Bacteria; phylum Chloroflexota; class Anaerolineae; order Aggregatilineales; family Phototrophicaceae; genus Flexicrinis. The sequence goes on along the minus strand of JALONW010000144.1, from coordinate 608 downwards.
TCGGGGGACATCAGCCTACGACGAGGCCGAAGCCCGTGAGGAACTGACCGAACCTAATTTTGACATTGAAGCGTCGGTACGCCTTGCCTTTGCGCCGGATGGGACGTGTGTCGGCATCGGCATTGTCTATGACCAAGTGATTCAGGTGCGCCCGAACCTGTGGGGGTTTGTGCTGCCCGAATATCGCAACCGAGGGCTGGGGTCGGCGCTGTTGGGCTGGCAGATTGACCGCGCACGGACCAACCTGACCCGCATCCCGGAAGATGCCAAGCTGACCATACAGGGCTGGGTGGTCTCGCACGACGAGTCGGGCGCGCAGCTTTTCCGTGATCACGGTTTCACCACGCAGCGCGCCGGGTACACCATGAAGATCGACTTTACGCCCGGCCAGCGGCCACCCGCCCCAGAATGGCCGGAAGGCGCTCAGGTCGTCTCGCTGGCCGAACACGGTGACTTTGAGATGTTTGTGCGCGGTTGGTACGAGTCGTTCCGTGACCATCGCGGTTGGATGGAGCGCAAGTGGGAAGACGTAATAGCGCGCTGGACACACATGGTCGCCCATGACCATCGTCATAACCCTGCTCATTGGTGGGCAGTCTTAATTGACG
>JALONW010000143.1 GCA_025454725.1 Anaerolineae bacterium | reverse complement strand
GTCCCAGCGCGTGAGCGTGAGACCGTCCTCGCCGGGCTGGCCGATGGCAGCATCGACATTGTGATTGGGACGCACGCCGTCATCCAAGAGGGTGTCGAGTTCAGCGCGCTGGCGCTGGCTGTCATCGACGAGCAGCACCGGTTTGGCGTCGAGCAGCGCGCCATTTTGCGCGGCAAGGGTTCAAACCCTCACGTTTTGGTGATGACCGCCACGCCCATCCCACGCACGCTGGCGCTGACCCTCTATGCTGACCTCGATTTGAGTGTGCTGGACGAAATGCCACCCGGTCGCACGCCCATTCGCACCGTCAAGATTGAGAGTGTCGAGCGCGAGAAGATGTACCGCTTCATGACCGACCAGCTCAACGAGGGGCGGCAGGCGTTCGTCATCCACCCGCTGGTTGAGGCGTCCGAGACCAGCGACGCGGCCTCAGCGGTCGAAGCGCTGGAAACGCTCGGCAAGATTTTCCACCGCCATCGTGTTTCGCTGCTGCACGGCAAGATGCGCCCCGCTGAAAAAGACGAGATTATGGCGTTGTTCAGCGCGGGTGAAATCGACGTGCTGGTGACGACCTCAGTGGCCGAAGTCGGGGTCGATGTCCCCAACGCATCGGTCATCGTCATTGAAGGTGCGAACCGATTCGGCCTCGCTCAGCTTCATCAGTTCCGTGGTCGCGTTGGGCGTGGTAAACACGCCTCGTACTGCTTCCTCGTGCCGGACAGCAGCTCGACCGCCGAGTCTGATGCGCGCCTAAAAGCGATGGAGCAGACCACCGACGGCTTCTTATTGGCCGAGCTGGACTGGAAACAGCGCGGCGCGGGTGATTTGGTCGGCACGCGCCAGAGCGGCGGCAACCCACTGCAACTGGCCGAGGCGATGATGCCCAGTCTGGTCGAATTGGCGCAGCGCGAAGCACGCACGCTGTTCGCTGAAGACCCCTCATTAGTACTACCCGAACACCACCTGTTGGCACAGCGCGTCCAAATGCTGTATAACCCTGACAGCGACGTGAGTTAAAACCCGCCCATCGCACCGATTTTGCACATGAAAGGCCAGTCAGACATGCCCACGCCGCGCACCGTCGTCTATCCGGGGTCACTCGACCCCATCCACAACGGCCACATTGACATCGCTGCACGGGCGGCGCACTTGTTCGACCAAGTGATTGTCGCCGTGTATGACCTGCCCAAGAAGCGGCTTTTGTTCGATGTCGATGAGCGGATGGACATGGCGCGCCGGGCACTGGCGGAATATCCCAACATCCAAGTTGCGAAATTTTCAGGCCTGCTAGTAAACTATGTGCAGACGGTGGGGGCGATGGCGGTCATTCGCGGCCTGCGCGTGTTCTCGGATTTCGAGTTCGAGTTCCGCATGGGAGTCGCCAACAAGAAGCTCGCGCCTACCATCGAGACGGTGGCCATCATGGCTGACGAGCGCCACCTGCACATCAGCTCTAGCACGGTCCGCGAGATTGCCGAGCTTGGCGGGGATGTCTCTTCGATGGTTCCGGCCTTCGTGGATGAAGCGCTCAAGCTGCGGTTTGCCGAACGCAACGCCGCCCACGGCAGCCCGGACTACACCATTAGCATCCGGGATTAAAACCGGACGCGGCTAAACTATACCGACAACAGGAAGGTCGAGGGGGAACATGGACATTTTGCAACTGGTAGACCGGCTGGAAGACCTCATCGACGAGGGACGGCACGTACCCTTCAGCAAGTTTACGATGGTTGATGAGGAGCGGATGTTAGCCATCCTCGACCAGATGCGGATTTCCATCCCAGAGGAAATCGTCAAGGCTTCGACCATCCTCAAGGAGCGCAATCGCATCCTTGAGCGCGCCAACGAGGACGCCGCCCGCGTCCTACAGGAATCGCGCAAGAAGTCCGATGAGCTGCTTGACCAAGAGACCTCGGTGCAGGCCGCCCAATCTCGCGCCAATGAGATTGTCCAGCGCGCCAAGGGTGATGCTGAGCAGATTATGAACGACGCCGACAAATACGTCGCCGATTCGCTGCGCGAGTTGGAGAAGCGCCTCAACCGCATCGTCGCAGAGGTCCGCAACGGCATCGCCGAGGTCGAGACGCCGGGCGAGCAGATTGTGGCGCAGTACAACCCCGGCGCACAGCCGACCGCAATGCAAGAAGTGACCGTGCCGCAGGAACAAGAGGTCGATTCGCGGTAGGGGATGAGGCGCTGACCGATTAACCCTACACACCGAAAAACCTTTTAATTTTATTGAGGAGAAACCTGCATGGCGGCGGTGACACTGCTCAAGGGGCGGCGGGTGGTCTTGGGCGTCACCGGGAGCATCGCCGTCTACAAATCGGTTGACCTCGCCAGCAAATTGACCCAAGCCGGCGCGCTGGTTGATGTCGTGATGACCGAGGCCGCCCGCCAATTCATCACCCCGCTGACCTTTCAGGCCGTGACCGGTCGCCCCGTCTATACTGACCTCTGGGCGGCAGATTCTACAGGCGGCTTGCCCACGCACATCGCGCATGTTGGGCTGGGGGAGGGCGCAGATTTGCTCCTCATCGCGCCAGCCACTGCTCATACCCTCGCCAAGCTCGCCCACGGGCTCGCCGACGATTTACTCACCGTCACCGCGCTGGCGGTGCGCTGCCCTGTCTTGGTCGCCCCGGCGATGGACGGCGGGATGTACGCTCACCCAGCGGTGCAGGCCAACCTCAAATTATTAATCGAACGCGGTATTGAGCTTATCCCGCCCGAACACGGGCGTTTTGCGTCGGGTCTGGAAGGCGTCGGGCGTCTGCCAGAAACCCCCGCGCTGATGGGTGCTGTCCGTCAGGTGTTGGGGCAGCGATTTGGCGGGCTGGCTGGGCGGCGGGTGGTCGTGACGGCGGGTGGGACGCAAGAGCCGCTCGACCCGGTGCGCTACATTACCAACCGGAGCAGCGGCAAACAGGGCTACGCCATCGCTCAGGCCGCGCAGGACGCCGGGGCACACGTCACGTTGATTACCACGGCGGCACTGAGCAGTCCGTTTGGTGTCGAGGTCGTACCGGTTGGCAGCGCGGACGAGATGCTGCGCGCCGTATTAACCTACAGCCGGGGCGCAGACGCACTGGTGATGGCGGCGGCAGTGGCCGATTTCCGCGCCAAAGATGTTTCGCAGCACAAAATCAAAAAGAAAGACGACAGCGACGGCTTGACGCTGGAACTGGTCCGCAACCCTGATATTTTGGCTGAGGTCGCCCGCGTCCGTGAGGCTGACCCCGCCGCTGGGCCGCGTGTGGTGGTTGGATTTGCCGCTGAGAGCCAAGACCTATTAGACAACGCGCAGAAGAAATTAGAGCGCAAGCGGCTTGACCTGATTGTCGCCAATGACATCAGCGCCAGCGACGCCGGGTTTGCCGTCGAGACCAATCGCGTCGTGCTGTTGTCACCGGATAGTGGGCGCGAGGAACTCCCCCTGATGGGCAAATCTGAGGTGGCCGAACTGCTGGTCAACCGCTTGGCTGGGCTGTTGGGCGGCTGAGACCTGTTTTATGGGGCTGATTCTCGTCGCGCTGGTCTTTGGTTGGGGTGTTTGGCTGGCCGACGCCCGTCCGTCCATCGCGCTGGTGACGTGGGCGGGTTTAGCGCTGTTGGGACTCATCGGCTGGCTGGTCACGCTTAAGATTACCGGCTGGCGCTTGGCCTTCGCATTGCTGGCGGCCTTCGGCCTCGGCGGTTTGCGAATGGCCGAGTCGCCGCGCACCGGAACCCTCATTCAGTTTAACGACCGGGGCGGCCTGACGCTGGTCGGCGAGGTGGTCGAGCCGCCTGATGTGCGTGAGGCGCGCACCTTACTTACCGTTCAAGCCGAACGCATCATCGCCGGTGGGCTGGAACAAGAAGTCACCGGGCGGGCGCTGGTGCAAGTGCCGCGCGAGTCGGTCGTCCGCTTTGGCGACCGAGTCGAAGTCACCGGAAGCCTCGTCACGCCGCCGCGCATCGACTCGTTTGATTACCGCGAGTTTTTGGGGCGCAGCGGAGTCGTGAGTTTGCTCACGCGCACATCAGAGCTTCGCGTAGTCAATACAGAACCATCGCCATTGTTCATGGCATCCGTCCATGACCTGCGACAGCGGCTTGGAAATATCATCGTGGCGACTCTGCCACAGCCCCACGCAGGACTGCTCATCGGCGTGCTGGTGGGGGAGGATGCATGGATTGCGCCAGAGACCATTGAGACCTTTAACCGCAGCGGCGCAACGCACGTCTTGGTCGTCAGCGGCTATAACATGTCGCTGGTCGCGGCGGCGCTGATGGCAGTTGTGTCACCGATTCCGCGTTTAGGGCGCTGGGGACAGTTGGTGATTACGCTGGCGGGCATCGGTGGGTACTCGCTGCTGGTCGGCGGTGACCCTTCAACCGTGCGCGCCGCATGGATGGCCGGTTTGGTCGCGGTCGGTCGGGCAACCGGCAATGTCACTTATGTCCCGCTGGCAGCGGCGTTTTCCATCCTCGTGCAGACGGCTTACGAACCTCAGATTTTGTGGAGCCTGAGTTTTCAGCTCAGTGTGGTGGCGACGTTGGGCTTGGCCTTCTGGCTTTCACCGATTAAATCGCGCTATAAGGGGTTTTTCGAGCCAGAGACGCCGCCCGTCCTCGGCGGTCAGCTTTTGCGCGGTGGCGTTGACTTATTTTTGACGACGGCCTGTGTGTTGGCATTCGTCGTGCCGCTGATTGCAGCGGTCAGCGGCGAAATCGCATGGGCGACACTGCCGGTCAACCTGTTAATCGTGCCGGTTCAAGCCATTCTGTTGATGATTGCGGCGGCGGGCGCGGTCCTCATCGTGATTTTCCCACCGGCGGGGCAGCTCCTCATGTGGCTGTGTCTGCCGCTAGTCGGCTGGACGCACGCGGTGGTGACGGCGGCGGCCTCGCTGCCGTATTCAACCACGCCATTATATCTACCGCCGTGGTTGGTCATCTTTTATTGGGCGGTGGTAGCGGGGGTGGTGCTGTTGAGTGACTCAAACCTGATGGCTTGGCATCGTTTCCGGCGGGAACGGCTGAAGCGCTGGACGCTGGCGGCTGGGTTACTGGCTCTGCTGGTCGCGGTGATTGCGGTCGGAATCTGGCGGGCGCGCCCGGACGGACTGCTGCACGTCTGGTTCTTCGACGCGGCAGGGCGCAATGGTACACTCATTCGCACGCCGGATGGCGGAACCATCCTCATCGACGGCGGCTCTGCACCTGTCCGCTTGAGCAGTCTCATCGGGGAGCGCCTGCCGCCCAATACCCAGTCGATTGGTCTGTTGATGCTGTCCGCGCCCGATGAATTTGAGGTCGGGGCGTGGTCGGAGGTCGCGCGGCGCTACCCGCCGCAGCACGTTCTGACCAGCGGTCAGCCCAACTTATCGCTGCCGTGGCAGGGGCTGATGGCGCTGTTGGCTGAAGGTGGCAGACCGGTACAGGCCATCACGGCAGGCCAGACCATCGAGTCTGGTGATGGGCTAGAGTTGGAGGTGGTCTGGCCGCCGCGTGCAGGCATTTTGGGCGACCCGACCGGCGCGTCCACCTTGGTTGTGCGCTTGCAGTATGATGGATTAAGCGTGCTGCTGCCCGGCAACCTCGACCGTGACGGCCAAAGCGGGCTGTTGGAACGCGGGATTGACCTCAGCGCCGAGGTGCTGGTCTTGCCGCGCCACGGTGAGGCGCGCTCGCTGGACGGACGTTTCCTCGATGCGGTTGACCCACAGGTGATTATCGTGGTGGCTGACATCAACCGCCCGCCTGACCCTGACCTGCTGGCGATGCTCGGTGGGCGGACGGTCTACCTGACCGGGCGCGACGGGACGCTGCACCTAACCAGTGACGGGCAGGACTTTTCCATCATCAAGGAGCCGTGAGGGCTATGACCTCGCAAGATTTGACCTTCATCCACCTGACCGACACCCATTTGTACGCCGTGCCGACGCCGGGCGGCTTCAAGTCGCCCGACCCACAGCGCACCGCGCAGGCCGTTATCCAGCATATTAACGCGCAGCCGTTTAAATTTGAGTTTGTGTTGCACACGGGCGATGTCGTCAATGACCCGACCGACCCGGTGCGCTATGCCGAGGCCGCCGCGCTGCTGGCGACACTGCGCGCCCCCGTCCACACCATCCCCGGCAACCACGACCAGCGCGATTGGCTGCGCGCCCAGTTTTACCCACACAGCCTGACCACCTATCACCAATTCGAGGCGGGCGGCGTGCAGTTTGCCTGTCTTGATACATCCGTGCCGAATAAACCCTATGGCGAAGTCGGCGCGGCACAGTTGGCATGGCTGGAAAATATCTGCACGGGTGGGGGAGATCAGCCGCTGGTCGTAGCAATGCACCATCACCCGTTCAAGACCGGCTCGGAAGGGATGGACGGCCTCGTCACGCTGGACGGATTGGCCGTACATGAGGTGTTACGCAAGGCCGGGGCGCGGCTGAAGGGGGTGTTTTTCGGCCACCTGCACGAGCACGTGATTCTCATTCGTGACGGAATCACCTATTTGTCCGCGCCCAGCACATGGTTTCAGCTTCTGGCATGGCCGGGTCAGACTGGCGGCTTCGTGATGGATGAGCGTGCGCTGCCCGGCTACAACATCGTCACGGTAGGGGCTGACGGGCGGCTGACGGTGCGCGCCATCAGCGTCGAGGTTGGGGCATGACGACGCCCGGCGCGCCGCTGTTGACCTTCGTCCACCTGACCGATACCCACCTGCACCCTGACCCGACCTTTAAGGGCAAGCGGGCTTGGAGTCCGCGCCCGACCGCCGAAGCTGTCATCGCGCATATCAACGCGCTGCCGCATCCGGTCGATTTTGTGCTGCACACCGGCGACCTCGGCAACGACCCGCTGCGCGCCGAACACTACATCGCGCTGCGAGATGTGGTGTTCTCACCGCTGAGGCCGCCGCTGTACGTCATCCCCGGTAACCACGACCACCGGGTTTGGTTGAGCGCGGCCTTTCATCCGCAGCACGAGCGCCCGTATTACAACTTCGAGGTCAACGGCGTGCAGGTGGTCTGTCTCGATACGTCACTGCCATATCAGCCGTTTGGCGAAATCGAATCGGAACAAATGGCGTGGTTGGAGGCCATCTGCGCGGCGGAGAGCCATCAGCCACTCATTGTGGCGCTGCACCATCATCCGCTTTCGCTGCACGCCGAAGCCATGGATTCAATTGGTCTGCGCGGCGGTGAGGCGCTCCACCAAACGCTGCTGCGGGCGCGCTACCGCCTCAAATGTGTGTTGTTCGGTCACATCCATGAGGGCGTAACGATGGTGCGCGACGGGATTGTTTATGCCTCGACCTTCAGCACGTGGTATCAGTCACGGACGTGGCACGGCCAGACCGGCGACTTTGCGAAGGCTGATTTACACCACCCCGGTTACACCATCGTGACACTGACGGCGGACGGCGGGGTGATGCTCAAACCCGTGCGGGTGCTTACAAAGTGACAAGTGGGTAGTGATGAGTGATGAGAGGGTGTTTGCAAGTATGTGTATGGGTAGAGCGGACAGCATGTATGCTGTCCGTACAAGACAAAATCATCCCGCGCATAGGTGAAAAACGGCACCCGATGTTCCGTGCTGTATGGACAGGGCATGCCCTGTCCTCTATCCCCTAGTGAATTTTCCCGTTATCTCTGCTTTATTCCTCGCCCCCGCCCGTGACCTCCGCCCAGCGATTGACTGATTCGGCCACGCGGCTGCCGATGACCTGCACGCCGATTCCCGCGCCGTCCGGGACGCTGAGGGAGCTGTCTGCGTTGAGGACGAACGGTGGTTCACTGATATCCTCGGCAAAATAGCGGTCGGTCGCGCTGATGTCGCAGGGCAGTGTGACGGCGGGCAGCGACGCGAACGCGACATTGGCCGCCCGTCCGACGCCACATTCCAGCATTCCACCAATCCATAGCGGGACATTATTCTCCGCGCAGTGTTGGTAAATCTTGAGGCTCTCAGTGAATCCACCGACCCGCGCCGGTTTGAGGTTCAGGACGCCGATTGCGCCAATTTTGAGCGCCATTTTCAGGTCACCGAGGCTTTTCACGCTCTCGTCCAGACAGATGGGGGTGTTTAGGCGCGCTTGCAGCAGGCCGTGGTCGTGGATGTCATCGTGGCCGAGCGGTTGCTCAATCATCAACAGGTTAAAGGCGTCCAGTTGGGCGAGGTGGTCGGCGTCGGCCAGCGTGTAGGCCGAGTTGGCGTCCAACATCAGCAGAATGTTGGGGAATTCAGCGCGCACCGCCCGCGCTAACTCTATATCCCAGCCCGGTTTAATCTTGAGCTTGATGCGGGCGTAGCCCTGCCCGACGCGCTTGCGGACGATTTCCAACGTCTTGTCGATGCTTTCCATAATCCCGATGCTGACGCCGACAGTCGCCCGGTTGCGCGAGTCGTGGCCGTCCGGCAGGCACGATGCGAACAAATCAGCCAGCCTCATATCGTTAGCCTTTGCAAAGGCGTCCCAAATGGCTGCCTCCAGCCCCGATTTGGCGTGGTGGTTGCCGCGCACATGCGCCAGCAGCGCGGGGACATCGGTCGGGTGGTGAATCATCACTCCGCTCAGGTTGGGAACCAAGAATTCTTCGAGGATGTGCAGGCCGGTCACGACCGTTTCTGCGCCGTAACCGGGGTACAGCTCGACCGATGACTCGCCCCAGCCGATCACACCTTCTAAGGTGTTGACCTCGACCAAGATTCCGGCCTTGAACGGCTCTTCGCCAAACGAGGTCACGAACGGCTCTAAAAACGGGATGTGCAGCGGGTACAGGTTGACCGAAAGCAGGGTAATCGGGCGCATTTACTGACCTCCGATGGTGATACCGGATAAATTTTCGAGCGCCTTGACCAGCGCGTGATTGCCCTCGCCGCCCAAGCCCTGCCGCTGCAAGATGTTGTAAAAGCCGTGGATGGTGGACGTTAGCGATAGGGGCAAGCCAAGTTCATCAGCGGCTTCCAGCACCAGTCGCAGGTCTTTCTGCTGCAAATCGATGGTGAAACCGGGCCGGAAATCGCGCTGGATGACCTGTGACCCCCGGTTGACCAGCATCCAGCTCCCGCCCGCGCCGCCGCCAACCGCTTGGAT
>JALONW010000142.1 GCA_025454725.1 Anaerolineae bacterium | reverse complement strand
CTCTAAACCCGTCGGGGAAAAACAGACCAATTAGCTGGGTAGTTAGGCGTTGGGCAGGTTGTGGTCTGGTTGCGGCGGTTCTTTACATCTTAAATCGTAAAAAAAACACCCCCGTCCATCTGAGCCGTGATGGACGGGGGTGTTTTGGGTTGAATAGCGGGGAAAGGGTTAGCCCTTCTTACGCGGTGGCTTCCTCGGTGGCTTGGATGGCCTCGACCTCAAGCTCAATCTTGATGTCCTTGCCGACCAGCCAGCCGCCGGTCTCCAGCGCGACGTTCCACGTCAGGCCGAATTCCTCACGGTTAATCTTGGTGCTGCCGCTGAAGCCTAGCACGACCTGACCCCACGGCGACTTGGCCTCACCCAGCTTCTCGACTTCCAGCACGACCGGCTTGGTCACGTCACGGATGGTCAGGTCGCCGTAGACCTTGCCGCTGTCGCCGCTGATTTCGGCCTTGGTGCTTTTGAAGGTGATGTACGGGAAGGCGTCGGCGTTGAGGAAGTCGGCACCCAACAGGTGAACGTCACGCTGCTCCACGCCGGTCGTCCCCATCGACTTGACTTCAATCTTGGCCTCGACGCTCGAAGCATTCGGGTTGGCCGGGTCATATTCCAACACGCCGGTGACGTTGCGGAACTCGCCACGGACGTTGGTCAGCATCATGTGACGGGCAGAAAACTGCGCCGAGGTGTGGCCGGGTTCAAAGTTATAGGTCGCCATTGGGGGTGTCTCCTCCGAGAGATGGGTTCAGTCTTAAAGTGGACTGTAGTCCGTTTAACATGATTAACGATACCACATCCGCCGGAAAAGTGGGCGTTAGAGATTCATAAGAAAAGCGGACATGCGTCCGTTTATGGGAAAAAGCCCGGATTACCCGACGGGTTTGGCCGCGCGTTAGACCTTGAACTGGAGCAGGGTCGAGCCGATGGTGATGATGTCGCCGTCCGACAGCACCTTACCCTTCTCCGTGACGCGCACATTGTTGACCTGTGTCCCGTTTGAGCTGCCGAGGTCGTTGATAACCCATACATCATCAGCGAGGTGCAGGCGGGCATGGGGGCGGCTGACTGAGGCATCTTGGATGCCAATCTCCCATGTGTGGTTCTCGGTGGCGCGCCCAATCCGGAGTTCGGCCATGCCCAGCGGGACGCGGGCGTCTTTCTGGGGCCCGCTGAGGAACAGCAGGAATGCTGTCCCAGATGATGGACCGAGGGGCGCAGCAGGGGAGGTCTCATTTTCGCCCACGTCCTCGGTCGGGGCGGCGGGGGACGTGTCTTCGCCAGCGAGGAACAAGACTTCGGGTCCGTACAGCCGTATCCGGTCGCCAGACATCAGCGGGAGCGCCTCGAAAAGCTGTTGGTCATTCAGGAACGTCCCGTTTGAGCTGCCCGCGTCCTCGATGAAGAACATCCCATCTTGGTACGTGACCTGCGCGTGCGTGCGGGACACGGTGACATGTGGGATGCTAATCTCGTTGGAGGCAGCGCGCCCAATCCTGACAAGCGCGCCTTCTGCGAGGTCATAGAACTTAGGTTGGTTGGTTTCGGGGTCGGTCCATGTCAGGCGTGCCAGCGACATAAGAAGGGTACTCAGCTATAAGGAGCTATGCGGGTGGATTTTTTCTTCTCTCATTTTCACCGTTTTGGGCTAGAATGGCAACCGGTCTGGGCAACCTTGCCCGCCCGTGGCCTGACACCGGCAGCACCTAAGGGGAAAACACACCATGAGCAAGCCACCACAGCCCGCCCTCGCCGAGATTGTCTACCACTACCTCGGCCTGTTCCAGCGCAGCACCCGCCAGATTGAGTTCGAGCGTGCCGAAAAGCAGTTTGTACAAGCCGTCCAGCGCGTGCAAAGCGCCGACGAAATCCGCGCCGCGCTGGCGTTGGATATGCGGTCACGTCGGCTGCCTGTGCAGATGAAAAGCCCGGCCTATGAACGCCTGTTGAGCCTGTGCGGGCGCACCGCGGAACTGCTGCGCGAGTACGCCCAAGAGATGTACGAATTCGGTCCGGCCTTCCAGCACTACGCCGACCAGCTCTGGGCGGAGGCCAAGCAGCTTGACGGCAAGGGGGACTGAAGCTGCCAGCGGGCGCGGCGGTTTGGGTTTAGAATGCGCTTATCGCCGCAAACCCGCCCTGTGAGGTCTCAACATGAACGCCCCCCAACCCCCGCCCATCAGTGTGAATCGTTCTGGCAACCGCCAACCTCGCCGTAAAATCGGCTGCCTGCCCGCGCTCATCACAGTTGTGATTACCGGTGGCATCCTGCTGGGTCTTGGCGCGGCGATAGCTGCTGTTTTCGCCCCAAACCTCTTGAACGAGGTGTTCTCGCAGATGACCGGTGTCGAGACCGTTCAGTCGCGCCCGGTTGAGGGTGACGCGGCCAACTTTGACCCCATCGCCAGTTTTAAGTCGATGCAGGCGTTTGCGGGCGAGGGCGCGCAGTTGGTGGAATTTGAGGCCTATTTCGTCCGTTCGGACGGCACGCTGGATTTGACCGCGACCTATAACCCGTCTCCCCGTGTCAGCGCTGAGTTTGTCATGGAAGTCGAGCCACCCGCCGATGCGCCGCCAGTCGGCGCGGGTGGGGGTGGAACATGGTACCGTGAGGTTGAGATTGAAGCCTACCGCCCCGGCCAGACCCGCCGCGTGAGTAGTTCCAGCTATTCCTACAGCTACACCAACGAGGGCATGACCCGCGACATCGACACGCCGCGCAGCTTTACGCCGACCGTCATTTCGCCGCCGGTCTGTCCGTTTGAGGCGCTATGGCGGGCGGCTTTGGCCGAGGGTGCGCCCGCGGAGGCGGTGGCAACCATCGAATACGACGAGGACGGGTATGATTTTTACATCCGTGATGTGGGTGTTCGTCTGACGTTCGGCCCTGATTGTGAGCCGACCGACGATTAAGGCTAAACCTGCTCGAACGTCCGCCCGAAATACTCCATCGCGTCACCGATGGCGGGCTGGGCGACCGGCATGAGGACCGTTCCGTCTGCGCCCGCCCATTCTTGCGCCAGCGGAATCGCCTCGGCGATGGTTGGTCGATAGGCCAGCGAGACATCGGTGCGCCCGGCCTGTTCGAGGGCTTGGCGCGCCGATGCCAGCGCAGTCGCCTCGTCGGGGAAGGTGATGGTGATGTTGCGCGGCGTCGCTGTCATCACCCAGCGGTCGGCAATTTCGGCAATCAGCGCATAGACGGCGGGGATGTCGCGGTCGGTCGGCACGGCGGACACGACCACCACTGGCGCGGTCAGGCGGGCGCGGATGCTGTCGATGAACGAGCGCAGGCTGAGGACGTTAATCGCCCCGTCGATAACGCCCCGGCCATGTCGCCTGTTCCAGCGCTGCCCGACCCAACCCGTCTGGCGCGGCTTGCCCGCTGATGCGCTGATGCAGGTGGTCGGCGGCGCGCAGGGCGAGGCTGGCGTTGTCGATTTCGTAGCGTCCATAGAACGGCAGCGCGAGTTCGTGGCCGTCGATGTACATCACCACACCGCGCTCCCAGTCCCGTACATACACGCCCATCTCGTCGGGCGAGAGGATGTTCATCCCCGCACCGATAGCCGCCGATTCGGATTCCAAGACGGCGCGCACGCCGGGCGACTGTGGCAGGCTGATACCGTGGCCGCCCGGCTTGAGGATTCCAACTTTGTGCCACGCGATGCGCTCGACGGTCGGACCGAGGTAGCGGGCGTGTTCCAGCACCATCGGCGCGAATAGGCCGAGGTGGTTGGGGACCAGCGCGTTGTCGTCGAAGCGCCCGCCGCGCCCGACCTCAATCACGGCGACATCACAGCCGTTTTCGTCGAACCAGCGCAGCGCCATCGCCAAGAAAATCCCCTGCGGGCTGAGGTAGCGATTTTCGGGCAGACTCGCGGCGATTCGGTCAATGGACGGGCGCAGCTCATCGACCAAGCGTAGGAAATCCGGCAGGGGGATGGCCCGCCCGTCCACGCGGATGCGCTCGCGGTAGCTGACGAGATGCGGGCTGGTAATCGTCCCGACGCGGTGGCCGTACTCGCGTAAGATGCGCGCCGTGAGTGTCGTGACCGACCCCTTGCCCTTACTGCCCGTGACGACGGCGTATTCCCGCGCCTGTCCGGGGAGGTGATTTTCGGTCAGCAGCGCCCGTGTCGGCTCAAGGTCGCGGGTGTTTTCGTCTAAGCCCCGCCCGCGCCAGTTGGTTGCGGCCAGCGAGGTGAAGATGTAGGTTACGGCGTCGGTTTCGGTGGTGAACATGGTTTTTGAGGGGTGATATATGGATTGGGTATATTGGAAGAATTTTCGGAGGTGAGGTTGAGCGTTTTTCGCTACAGCGGATACAAATTCACCCCCAACGCCGTCCCGACCGCCACGATGAATGGGGCAATCAGCAGCGCAGGGAGAAAATTCGCCATACGCGGGCGCTTGATGTCCATCAAAATCAGCGACAGACCAATCAGGATGAGACCGCCGGTTGCGGTCATCTCGTCAATCATGGGCGTGGTCATGAACTGCCCGGCGAAACTGCCTAACAAGGCCAATCCGCCCTGCACGACCAGCACAGTCAGCGCGGTAAAGGCCACGCCGAGGCCGAAAGTGGCCGCGAACGCCACCGACGCGAAAGCGTCAATTACGCTTTTGACCACCAACTGCTGGAAGCCCGCTGGAATCCCCATCCCATCCTGAATCGACCCCATTACGGTCAGCGGGCCGATGCAGAAGACGAGGCTGGTGGTGATGAAGCCGGTGATGAATCGGGCGCGTCGGTCATCGACGGGGGAGGGCAGGCCCTCCGGCGTGCTGACAAGGGTTTCAGCGCCGCCAAAACGCTTTTGCAGCCAACCGCCCAGCGCCTCAAGGCGCATATCAAGCCGCAGCGCCTCGCCAATCAGCGCGCCGACAGCGATGCTGAACAGCGGGATAAGGATATTCTTCGTCGCTTGGGCATTGCCGAGGGCGATGACCAAGACAACGAGGCCAAGCCCGAAAATGACCGTTTCCCGTGTACGCTGGGGCAGCCGGTCACCGACCAGCATCCCCAACAGACTGCCGACCAATACCGCCGCCGCATTGATGAGGGTTCCGCCCATGAGGTGTCCTTTTGAGAGAAGTAGAAAGTGATGAGTTGGGAGTGATGAGGGGACGGGGAGGACATGAAAATCAATATGTAGGTTCGGGGTGCCCCATCAGCCCCCCATCCCCAGCCCTTCCCCCACAAGGAGGGAAGGGGTTAGGAGATGGGGGGCTAGGTGAGAATGCATATAGGGCGCGAGCGCACCCCTCATCACTCACCACCCAAAACTCATCGCTCAGATTTCAAGCGGTCGGCGTACTGCCGCTTGTAGTAGTCGAGGTAGTCGCCGGACTTAATCTTGCGCCACCACCACTCGTTTTGCACGTACCACTCGACCGTGGCCTTGAGCGCGTCGGGGAACGTGCTGCCGCGCTGCCAGCCGAGGGCGCGCAGTTTGGCGGCGTCCATCGCATAGCGGCGGTCGTGTCCCTTGCGGTCTTCGACGTGCTGAATCAGGCTGTGCGGCTTGCCCACGAGGTCGAGCATGGCGCGCACCACGTCGATATTGGTCTGCTGATTCTCACCCGCGATGTTGTAGGCCTCACCGCTTTGGCCGTGGTGCAGCGCGACGTCAATCCCAGTCACATGGTCCTCGACGAACAGCCAATCGCGCACCTGTTTCCCGTCGCCGTACAGCGGCAGCGGCTTGTCGTCCAGCGCCTCGCTGATGAACAGCGGGAGCAGTTTTTCAGGGTATTGGTAGGGGCCAAAGGTGTTGCTGCCACGGGTAATCACCGTGTCCATGCCGTGGGTGACATGATAGGCGCGCACCATCAGCTCACCGCCCGCTTTGCTGGCCGCGTAGGGGCTGTTGGGCAGGAAGTTATCCCCCTCGACCGACAGGCCGCTGTGGATGTCACCGTACACCTCGTCGGTGCTGACCTGAAGGAAGCGCCCAATGCCGTGCTTGTGCGCCTCGTCTAGCAGGATATACACGCCGACCACGTCGGTGTGGACGAAGGCGTCCGGCGCGAGGATGCTGCGGTCAACGTGCGACTCGGCGGCAAAGTTGACGATGGTGTCGATGTCGTACTTCTTCAACACGGCACTGACCGCCTCGCGGTCGGCGATGTCGCCGCGCTCGAAGCGGTAGTTGTCCTCATCGTCGATGGGCAGCAGGTTATCGAGGTTGCCCGCGTAGGTCAGCTTGTCGTAGACGATGATATTGTAGTGCGGGTACTTTGCCACCATGTAGCGCGCAAAGGCGCTGCCGATGAACCCGGCAGCCCCGGTCACGAGGAGGTTTTTCATCACGCTGTCCCCTAGTCGGCCTTGTTTTCGACGACCGGCTCGGCCTTGGCCTCAGCTGGCGCGGCCTCCGGCTTGGACTCCGCCGGTTTTTCGGTGGTCGGCTTGGCGGGGGCGGGTTTGGCCGCCTCGACCGGCTTTTCCTCGGTGACAGTGGGCTTCTTGATGACGAACTTCTCAACCGCCTCGGCCAAACCGTCTTGGTCGTTGCTGGCGACCGTGGCATCGGCCACCGCCTTGAGCTTGGCGTGGGCATTGCCCATCGCTACGCCCATCCCGACCAGTTGAACCATTTCGATGTCGTTTTCGCCGTCACCGATGGCCAGTACTTCGTCAGGCGTAACGCCGAGTTCCTTCATCACCAGCTTGAGCGCGGTGGCCTTCGACGCGCCAAACGGCAGCAGTTCGATGGCCTCTGGCAGCGCTTGGGTTAGACGCGCCTGACCTTCGATGAGGTGATTTAACTGCCAGCGCAGGGCAGTGATGTCCTTGGGTGCGCGCCCGCAGAAGATGACCTTGTTGAACGGCACATCGTTCAGCACGTTGAACAGCGGGCCGACCGATTCGGGCAGCGGCTCGCCGTACTGCTCGGTGAGCGCCTTGCCTTCCGGCGTCAGGCTGCGGACGAGGATGCGCTTACCGTTGTAGGCCATCGCTTGATAGCCGCGCTCCTCGGCCAGCGTCAGCACGCGGCGCAGCAGCGGCACATCCAGCGTGCCGAGGTGCTGCTCCGACCCGTCGGGATAGGCGATGACCAAGCCCTGCACGTAGATTCCCGGCGTCTTGAGGTCGAGCCGCTTGATGACATCTTCAAGCGCGGGGCGGGTCTTGCCGGTCGCTAAGACGACCTTGACGCCCTGTGCCATCGCCGCCTTGAGCGCGTTGGCGGTGCGGTCGGTCAGCTTGTGCTGGCTGGTGAGCAGCGTCCCGTCCACGTCGGTGACGATGAGCTTGATGTCAGATTTCTTCTTGGGGGTGTTGGTGTTGGTAGCCATAGGGTTTTGGGGTTCTCTACTCCACATAGACGACCGAGTGGTCGCCGAGGTTCATCTTCATGGCACGCGGCAGGGTTCCGTTGCGCGTGAGCGTGACGTTGCGCCCAATCAGGCTGTCCTGTAGGCGGGCGGGGAGGTTGCTGATGTTGGTATCTTCGAGGATGATGCAGCGTTCGATTTCGCAGTTGCGGATGGTGGTGCGGTGGTAGATGCTGGTGAACGGGCCGATGTAACTGTCCTCAATCACCGCGCCTTCGCCGATGATGGCTGGCCCCCGGATGATGCTGTTGCGGATGACCGCGCCAGCCTGCACCGTCACGCGCTTATCAATCTGCGCGTTTTCAATCACCGCGTCCGCCGCGATGGCGGGCGTCAGCTCTTCTAAGACACATGCGTTCGCCTCTAGCATATCATAAGGCTTGCCGGTATCGATGAACCAACCTTGATGAATGTGCGGGTAGACGCGGTTGCCGTTGTCCAACAGCCACTGGATGGCGTCTGTGATTTCGTACTCGCCACGCTTGGACGGTTGGATGGCGTAAATCGCATCCTTAATCCGCCCATCGAACATATAGATGCCCACCAGCGCGAGGTTGGTTGGCGGGACGGGCGGTTTCTCAATCAGGCGCTCAATCGACCCATCGGGGCGCAGCACTGCCACGCCGTAGCTGCTGGCGTTGGGGACTTCCTTCAGCACGACCTGCGCGTTCCATTCGGGGTGCTGGTCGAAGTCGGTAATCAGCGCGCCGATGCCGCCCTCGATGACGTTATCACCGAGGAACATGGCGAAGCGCTCATCGTCGTTGAGGAAACCCTGCTCATAGGCGGTGCGGACGGCGTGCGCCAAACCTTTCGGCTCGTCCTGCATGATAAACGTGATTTCGGCGTCGAAATTGGCCTGCTTGACAGCGCGCTTGATTTCCTCGCCGGTGTGGGGTGCGATGATGATGCCAATCTCGCGCACGCCCGCCTCGCGGATGGTGTCAATCACGCGGAACAGGACGGGCTTGTTGGCGACCGGGACGAGCTGCTTGGCGAGCGTATAGGTCAGCGGTTGGAGCCGCGTCCCCTTGCCGCCGCTGAGAATGAGTCCCTTCATGGCGTTATTTATATCCCCCGGCGCGCTCTTTGGGCGCGTTGGTCAGCGCCGCGCCGAGGACGCGCACGTTGGCGCGCTCTAGAGTCTCGCGGGCGCGCTGGGTGTGGTCACGGCGGGTTGACCCAGCGCGCACGACCAGCAGCACGCCGTCCAACCGAGCACCCAGCCCAACCGTATCGCTGACAGCCAGCACCGGCGGCGCGTCAAAGATGATGAAGTGGGCGCGAGCCTTGAGGACGCCAATCACTTCATTCAGGCGCGGGCTGGCAAACAAGTCGGACGGGCTACCCGTCGTCGTGCCAGCGGGCAGCACCCACAAATTCGCCACTGAGGTCTGGGCCAGCGGCGGCTGCGACAGCAGGGTGTCATCGGTGAACATCGCGGCCAGCCCGCCGGTATTGCCCACGCCCCAGAGCGTGTGCTGCTCCGGGCGGTGCAGGTCGGCATCGACCAAGATGGTCTTATGCCCGGCCTGCGCGAACGTCACCGCAAGGTTGGCGGCGGCGGTCGATTTGCCGTCGGTGTTGGCGGCGGCGCTGACGGCAAAGGCCGCGACCGGCTTGGCTGGGTCAAGCTGCATCAAGTTGGCGCGCAGCACGCGGTAGGCCTCAGACGCGGGCGAACGGGGGTCGCGGAGTGTTACCAAGCTGTCGGACATAGACGGTCTCCTCGTTTTGCGAAGCAGGGGTAGGTGGGGCTTATTCGCGGGGGACGGCGGCCAACAGCGGCAGGCCGTCCACGTCATAGCGCGAGGTGATGGTGCGGTGGCGGCGGTATTCCAGCGCGAACACGATTACCGCGCCGACCAGCAGGCCGACCAAACCGCCCAGTGCCATGTTAATCAACGTGCGCGGACGGTACAGCACATAGCGCGGCGTGTCCTGCGGGCTGGCGATGATGCGGTCAGCCTCGTTCAGCCCTTCATTTTGCCGGTTGCGGAGCTGGATGAGCTTCTGGCCCCACTGATGCGCCACAATGTTGGCAAATTCGCCGCTGGTGTCGTCCACCTCAATGCGAATCATCATCTGGTCGGGGATTGCGCCGATGCGCGTGCCGCCGCGCAGCGCCGCCGGGGAGATGCCCATCCCCAGCTCTTCAATGATTTCAGCGGCTACAGCGGTGGTGTGCAGCTCGGTGACGACCGACCCCAACAGCGAGCGCTGACCGGCGGCCAAGCCCTGTGAGGTTTGCCGTGGCTCAATCAAGACCTGATAGGTCGAACGGTAGACCGGCGTTTGGCGCTGGCTGATGAACCACATTCCGCCCGCCGCGACCAGTCCACACAGCAGCAGCAGCCAGCCGCGTTGGGCCAGCAGCCGCGCATATTCCAGCAGTCCCACAGGCCTGCCCCCCTGCCATTCCTTGACGGTTAAAGGCGTTTTCAATACCGCGCCCATTGTATCGGATGGTGAGATTTCGGGTAGGGCGCGCATCTATTGGCGCATATGAAACGTAGGAATCGGGCGTGTGGAATCGTCCAAATCAATACGTTAAGAATCTGTGATATACTGGACTCTATGAACACTTTAACCGCCCCTCCTCAACACAAGTCTCCGCGTGCGGACGCAGCACGCAATCATGCGCTGATTCTGTGTACTGCGCGCAGCCTATTCGATTCGCTTGGGGTCGGCAACGTTACCATGTCGGCGGTGGCCGAGGCCGCAAACATCGGCAAGGGGACGCTTTACCGCCACTTCCCCGACAAAGCCGAACTGCTCCACGCCCTGATTGACAGCGAGGCGCAGGCACTCCACACCCAGACTGAGGAACGCCTCCAGCACCATGACTGTGCGAAGGAAAACCTGCACTGGTTCATCGACCAAGCGCTGGATTTCTCTCACCGCAACAGCGCTGTACTGTGTGAGGCGACTCATCACGCACCCAGCGCAACCCTGAATCACCCAGCGCGGCTGTGGTGGCGCGATGTGCTGACCGAGCTGTTTACCCAGCGCCAAAGCGAGGTCGAACCGGCCTACGCCGCCACCCTCATTTTCATGATGCTGGACTCGCACACACTCTATAACCAACTCAACACGATGGGCTTCAGCCTCGACTCGGTGCGCGCCAACCTGCACACATTGATTGACCGGCTGGTTTAACCCGTATACGTCCCACGGGTCAGCGGCCAGTTGGGCAGCACGTCAAAATTGAGGTCATCACGCTGACCCGCGGTGAAGCGGTGATAGCCCGCTGCTGCAATCATGGCCGCGTTGTCGGTACACAGATTGATGGGTGGGTAGCGCACAGGCAGCCCGGCGCGCCGCTTCATCTCGTCACGCAGCCGGGCGTTGGCGCTCACGCCGCCAGTGAGCAAAATTTCGCTCACGCCATATTCGGCGGCGGCGCGGGCGGTCTTCTCGACCAGAATATCGACCAGTGCGTCTTGGAAGCTGGCTGAAGCGTCGCCTACATTTAATCCACTTCGCAGGACGCTGTTTTTCTCACTGACCGGCGCGTCGGCCTTGTTTGACTTATTGGCCGGGACGGTCACAGCGCGCAGCACGGCGGTTTTTAAGCCGCTGAAGCTGAAATCGTAGCTGGAATCGCGCTTGCCGCGTGGGAACTGGAACGCCTCTGGGTTGCCGCGCTCCGCCGCCTTCTGGATGTTGGGGCCGCCGGGGAAGGGGAGTCCCAGCACGCGCCCGACCTTATCGAACGCCTCGCCCGCCGCGTCGTCCAGCGTCCCGCCGAGGCGCTCGTATTGACCGTGGCCGTGCATCAGCAGCAGTTCGGTGTGTCCGCCGCTGACGATGAGGACGACCACCGGAAATTCAGCGTCTTGCAGCGGTTGGGTCAGCCACAGCGCGTAGACATGTCCCTCAAGGTGATTCACCCCCAGCAGCGGCTTACCGGACATCAGCGCCAGCCCTTTGGCGTAGTTGATGCCGACCAGCAGCGACCCTGCGAGACCGGGGCCACGGGTCACGGCGATGGCGTCCATGTCGTTGACCGATGCGCCCGCGTCGCGCAGCGCCTGCTCGACCACCGGGGCGATAGCCTCGATGTGGGCGCGGGAGGCCATTTCGGGGAACACACCCCCGTACTGCGCGTGCAAATCGACCTGTGAGGCGACCACGCTGGACAGGATGCGCCGACCGTCCAGCACCACCGAGGCGGCGGTCTCGTCGCACGAGCTTTCGATACCGAGGATGAGGGTCACGCGCTGTCCATTTCGTCTAGGGTTCGGGCTAAAACTTCACATCCGGCGATTGTACAATGCCCTGCGTCAAACACAACGGCGGGCGGGCAAACCTCACCTCTGCAGCGCTTGTTCAGCGCAAAAAACATGAATACCAGCGGACAGGGCATGCCCTGTCCCTACAATGCGGATTATCTCGCGCTATTTTCCAATCTGTGGGCGAGAGGATTTCCTCCTGTACGGATATCATACATGCTGTCCGCTCTACCCATCCGGCATATTTGCAAACACTCCCATACCATCACCCATCACTGGTTCCCCCATGACGACCCCAACCCTTGCACAAGTATTCAACTTTACGTCCGATGACCTGACCGCCAACCGCGACGGCAAGCTGGGCGAGGTGCAGCGTTATCACCTCGCCATCCGGCTGCGACAGTCGGTGTTGGTGGGGGTGGGGGTGCTGCTGGCGCTGGCGCTGGTGGCGACCTTCTGCCTGTTCTTCGGCAGCCGACAGGACTCGCCCGTGCTGACCTTGACCGGAATCGGCGTGACCCTGTGTTCGGCGGCGGTGATGGGCAATTTTGCGCGGGGTTGGCTGTGCCTCAACGCCGACCTCAGCGGCGGGGTGGTGCAAACACATCACGGCGCACTGGAACGAGTCATCAAGCCGGTGACGCGCCGGGTGGTGGTCTACCTTATCCGTGTGGACGGCGCAGAGTTCAACGTGGGCAAGGACGCCTTTAAGCTGTTCACCCACGGCAAGACCTACACCGTCTACCGCGCCCCGCACAGCGGCCAGTTGCTCGGCGTGGAGGGGTAGGAATCATCGTGACGGCCAGCATACGGTTTGAGATTAGCCCAGCGGTTAGCAATATCGAACTCAACG
>JALONW010000141.1 GCA_025454725.1 Anaerolineae bacterium | reverse complement strand
TTCCGCGCACAGGACGGCATGGCCGCCATCGCCCAGCGCGCCCTGCCCCACCTGCGCGCTGCGTTGGAGACCCGCGACTGCATCGTCATTGACGGCTTATATTCGTGGAGCGAGTACAAGCTGCTTCAGGTCGAATTGGGCGCGGAATTGGTCGTGGTCGCCATCACCTGCCAGCGCGCCACGCGCTACGCCCGCCTCACCCAGCGCCCAGAGCGCCCACTGACGCGCCAAGAGGCCATCGACCGCGATTGGGCGGAGATTGAGCGCCTCGAAAAAGGCGGCCCCATTGCCATCGCTGATTACACGCTCAACAACGACGGCACTGAGGCCGATTTGTTGGCACAGTTTGCGCGGCTCATCGAGTCGCTGGATTTCCGGCCATGACCCACACCCCGCTGCCCATCCTGCACAAGGTCTACGCCTTCATTACACGGGGGACGGAACTGCTGACATTCGTCGAGGTCGGCACGGAGTGGGAACAGGTCCCCGGCGGGACGCTGGAACTGGACGAGGAACCGCGCACGGGCGTGATGCGCGAGGCCGAGGAGGAAACCGGCCTGACCGGGTTTGAGGTGGTCAGCTTTTTGGGGCGCAACCAGCAGACGCTGCATGACTGGGGACACCTCGCGCTGCCGGATTACACCGTTATCCGCTGGTTTTACCACCTGCGCTACGACCAGCCGACGCCGGAAACGTGGACGCACTGGGAACGGTTCGCCAGCGACAACAGCGGCCCGCACGAGTTCGCCTTCCACTGGACGGATTTGCGCCACAGCCGCCCCAAGCTGTTCCATGGGCGCAACGCCCACGATTTTTGGGAGGCGGTCGAGGTGGTCGCCCAGCGGGTCACGTCGGACGGTGAGTAATCTGCGGTAGAATGGAGGGGGGCGGCGCGCTCCCCTTTTTTGTTGGTATTTCGTTGACGGCGCGGCTTGCGGAGGGTTTTGGCGATGTTGAAGCAGCTACGGTTTAAGAACTGGCGCAGCCTGCGCGATGTGACGATTGACTTGTCGCCCCTCACGGTGTTCATCGGCGCGAACTCATCCGGCAAGACAAACATTATTGACGGCATTAAGTTCATGCGGGATGTCAAACTGCGCGGACTAATGCCATTGGTCGCAGAGTTTGGTTATCAGGCCATTCAATCGCGTGAGCCGCTGGATAACGGCATTGTCGAATTTGAATTTTTATTTGACAGTTTTTTCGACGATGGCGGAGATGTCAGTGACCTCTTGAGGCTTAAATTTGATGAAGCAAATTTCCCTTTTGAATATGCCAGTGGTTTAGAAGAGGGAGGACTACAGTTTGAAGCTGTTGGGGCATTTGAAGAATTGCCAAGTAGATTTAACCCTGAGGGCGAGCTAAGAAAACAATCTATCGCCACGGATGTAAATGATGATACCGACTCTT
This sequence comes from Anaerolineae bacterium, assembly GCA_025454725.1. GTDB lineage: Bacteria > Chloroflexota > Anaerolineae > Aggregatilineales > Phototrophicaceae > Flexicrinis. The sequence goes on along the minus strand of JALONW010000141.1, from coordinate 7,754 downwards.
TTAGGCGACGGATTAGTCGATGGGTGGATGTCAATGATGAACTTATTTCTCGTTATCAACATCGCATGCAATTTATCAATGAGCTGTTTTTACCTACGCGCCGTTTGGCTGGTCGAGAGGGTGGCAGTCTTTACCTTATCGAACCCGACGGTCGAAATACGCTGTTAATTCTGGAATACCTCAAAGAGGCATATCCAGATGTATTTAAAAAATTAAACGAAGACGTGCAGTGGTTATTGGGGCATGTCAGTCAGGTTGAAACGTACCGCAATCTCAACACTCGTGATATTGAACTATTGATCAATGAGGGTATCCAAAAACGTGCGCCAACGGTTTCGGTCGGCACGCTAAGGGCAATTGGTATATTAGCTGGGTTACATGGTCTGGATATTCCGCGCCCGCGCCCACCACGAATGGCCTATCAGCGTTCCTCAGACTTTACACCCGAATTTGATGTTCAAACCCCCGGCCTTGTCGTGATTGAGGAGCCAGATACCGCGCTAAACCCCGGCGTGCTGCGGAAGTTCGTCGAACTGCTGCGCGGCTACGTCGAGAACCCGGACGGCACACGCCCGCGCCAGATTATCATGACGACACATAACCCGACCTTCCTCAACTACTTCCAGCCAGACGAGGTGCGGGTGGTCGAGCGCGGCGAGGACGGCTATACCACCGTCAACCGTGTGCCGGAATTTATCAAAGAAAATTGGCTGGATGAACACACCCTCGGCGATATGTGGCTGACCAACCTGTTTGGGGGGACCAACTTTTGAGCGGCAAAATCTACCTCATCGTCGAGGATGAGACCGACGCCGACGCGGTACGGGCGCTGCTCAAACGCAAAGGGTTTTCCGTCTCAGTCGTGCCAATCCGCGCTCCGGGCAAAACCGGCGGCGTCAGCCGGGTCTCCAGCCAGATTGATAAGCTCATCACCGACACCAAAAAGCGCTTATCGGCCAATGATTGTCTGGTGGTGCTGTGTGATGCAGACGTGCATACCGACCCTCAGCAGACCCATCAGAAGAAAATTGCTGCCGCGTGCAAAAAGCACAAAGTCAAATATATCCCCGCGCATGATTCGGTCGAATCATGGTTTTTAGCCGACAGCGGGGTCTGCGAGTGGCTGGGAAAGAAACCCAAAAACTGGGATGAGCAAGCCAAGCCCAAAGAGGAACTCGACCGTTGGCTGAAAGATAATAAAAAATCGCGCTATGAAAGCGGCGGCAGGCAGCAGGTCATCCAACGGCTAAAAGGGGACGGCGACATCCACAGCCCATCGTTGCGCGCGGCGCTTAAACACCTCGACAGCGCGCCGTGTGTGAGGCCGTCGCCTACATGAGCCTCCCTCGCTGGCTGTGGCCGCACCGCTACCTGTTGTACTTGACCGTCGCGCTGGGCTTGTTGAGCGTCCCGGCGGTGGTCGGGTATGTGCGGAGCGCGCCGCTGCTCACCGCGCTGGGGGTTGCCCTCGCCGTGCTGACCCTCGTCGTCTACGCCGAAATCTTCAACGCCGCCGAGCGCGGCAGCATCCGCTACCGCAAGATGACCGGTCAGCCCGACCTGCTCACCCTCGCCGACACCCAGCCCATCCACAACCGCGCCGAGGTCTGGCAGTTCTTGACCGGCGGGGCGCGCTGGCTGACGCTGCTGGCGCTGGCGGTCGGGCGTTTGGCCTTCGCGTTGGCCGCCAGCCACTACCTGCACATCTACATCCCCAACAGCGCGCTGCGGATTTTCGGCTACGTCAGCCACAACGGGTATTTTGAGCTGTGGTGGCCGGTGTGGTGGCAGATGGCGCTGGCGGCGGGGGTACTAATCGCGTTTACGTGGGCCGAGGCCGCGCTGATGGTGGCGTGGGCGTCACTGCTATATGGCCGAATCCGGCTGCGCGGCCGGCTGCGCTTTGGGTTGTTTATCGGCGGACGGACAGCGCTGGGAATCCTCGCGCTGGCCGCTGTGGGGTTCGGTTACACCATCACCGATTGGGTGCTGAATCTGGGTCCATATCCACGGGCGCGGATGTTCATGCTCGATGCGTGCTATGTCGGCGGCGATTATATGGTGTTGGCCGCTGCGCTGACTGATGAGCTGTGCGATGAGATTGCAGCCAAGCACGCCGTCCGCCGTACCGCTGAGACCGTGCAGATTGGGCTGTTTTCGCTGTTCGACGGCGGGACGATGGCTGCCAGCAGCTTGATGCGCCCGCAGCAGACCTACCGCTTCCGTGGGGAGGGGCTGTCGGCGCGGCCACAGCTCATCACGCCCAGCGGCGGGAGTTTCGGCAGGCCGATTGTCACCTACTGGTTAATCAGTCCGTGGCGGCTGATTCTGCGCGTGTTGTTGGCGGTGGTGCTGGGTCTGCTGGCGATGCGATTCATGACGTGGGCGCTGTGGCGGGCGGGTGGTCAGCGTGGGATGGTGTAGCATAAGCTTGTGATGGTTATTCAGGAATGCTGTTGATGGAAGCACAGGAAAACACCCCCGCGCCCACCCTAACTTTCTATGTTTTAGATTCTCGCTTTGGCAACACCAAAGCAGAACTGTTCATCAACGACACTCCACAGGGGCTGCTGAAGGTCGGTGAGAATGCCACCTATACCCTGCCTGAAGGGAAAGTGGAGCTTCGCGCATTCGTGAAGTCGTGGAATGGGGCCTTATTTTCCCACAAACACACGCACACCATTACGTTGAACGATGTTCAGGCTGGAGACCAATTCACTTTTTTCACCACTCCGTGGCTGATTGAACTCATCAATATCATGGGCAGCGATGAGGAAATCCGCGCTTTTTTCCAACACCCTGAAGACCACGATAACCACAAAAAGCTTTTATTTGGCGAGCTGGCCCATGACAAAGATATTGAAGACTTGCTGCACCTCGCCTACCTCAACAATAAAGCGCAGAGTCGAGAGTCGGGGATAGGGCTGATGTTTTTGGGTGTGATATGGAGCGTCATGATTATTTCGTCAAATTCGGGTGTTGTGGGAACTCTATTTGGTTTGTGCTTCACACTAGGAGCCTTTGGCTTGGGCTACTACAGTTACCGAAAAAGCACGGGCATTTAGCCGATGCGGCCAAACTGCTTTCCCATCCCCATACAACAAAAAATCCCCTGCCGCGTGTCTCCACACGGCGAGGGGATTTTTTTATCAGGAGGCTGAAGGTTAGTTCAGGCGGCCCGACAGGTTGGTGAGGTTGTTGCGGACGCTGCCGTCGACCACGCGGTCGCCAGCGCGCACGATCAAGCCGCCGAGGATGGCCGGGTCTACCTTGAAGATGACACCCGACGCGCCCAAGGCCTTCTTGACCTTTTCCTGTTCCGCAGCCTCCAGCGGCATCGCGCTGGTGACTTCCACTGCGCCGCCGAGGTTCTGGGCGCTGGCGGGGACGTTGCTCAGGAACTCGCTGACCAGTTCCTTCTGGCGCTTCTCATCGAGGCTCTTGCCGATGAGCTGCTGGGCAATCGCCACGGCAATCGAGGTAACCTGACCACGCAGGCCAGCCAGCTCGGCGTCGCGGGCGGCGGTCGAAGCGGCCTTGGCGTCGGCGATGATCTTGTCGGCCTGCTTGCGGGCTTCGGCCTCGACCTGCTTGGCGACATCCTCGCCCTTACCCTGCGACTCAGCGACGCGCTGCTGCGCTTCACGCTGGGCTTGGTTGATGATCTTCTCGGCCTCAACTTCCGCGTTGCGGCGGGCGTTGGCGGCGGCGGCGGCATCTTCGATGCCCTTCTTGATCTTGGCCGTGCGGGCGTCCATCGCGTTGACCAGCGGACGCCACAGCAGGGTGGTCAGCAGCAGGAAGACCAGACCGAAGTTGATCCACTGCGAGATCATGAACCCCATGTTGATACCGAGGGTATCCAGCGGGTTCCCACTCTCTTCCGCTGCGAACGCGGGTGAGACCACCATCAAGGCGGCCATCACCAGCGTCAGCAGCACCACGTTCTTGTTTACTCGCATGTCGAGCGCTCCTTTTCGGTGCTGTGTGGACTACAGCACGAACAGGACAATGAGGGCGACAACCAAGCAGTAAATGGCGACCGCTTCGGTGAACACGATACCAAGGATCATGTTCGTTTGGACCTGACCACCAGCATCCGGGTTACGGCCAATCGCCTGAAGCGCGCCGTTCACCAAGAAACCAATGCCCAGACCCGGCCCAATCGCGCCGAGCATCGCCAGACCTGCACCAATCGCCTTCAGACCGATCTCGAGACCTTCCATGGGGTGTTTGCTCCTTTACCCTTGTGTGTTGTTTTGTTTGTTTAGACGAACTTGTTTGTTACACAGACTGCACTGACAACGTACCGTAGGACCCGCTGGGTTTAGTGGTGGGCGGTCTCACCGTGGCTGTCGTGACCGTGATCGTCACCGCTGCCGTGGTGTTCCATTGCCTGAACCACAAAGACCAGCGTCAGAACCGAGAACACCAGCGCTTGGACCGCGCCGATGACCACTTCCAACAGCAGGATGACGCCGGGGACGAGGATCGAGACCAAGAACGAGATCGCGATGAGAGCCACGCCGCCTGCGAAGATGTTACCGAAAAGTCGGAAGGCCAGAGAGATAATCTTGGCGAACTCCGAGATGATCTCGAAGATACCGACGATGAAGTCAACCGCACCGAGCGGACGCTTGCTGAGGTTGCCCAGCGCCGACAGGTTGATGAACTTCTCGAAGTAGGCCGGCCCCAGCGCCATGACACCGTAAACCTGCACGGCAATCACGGCCATGATGGCGTAGGCCACCGTCAAGCTCAGGTCACTGGCCGCGCCACGCACGAACGGCGTGACGTGGAAGATGAACGGGAACGCGCCGTTGTCGAGCTGTTCAGCCGTCAGCGGCATGGTCGCGCCGGGGTACTGGACGCCCGACAGCGCGAGGTTATAGGCCTGCTGGGTGGCGGCGATTTCAGCCTCCAGCACGGTCACATCGGCAACGACTGGCTCAACCGGGGCAGGGGTCTCAACGACGGGGGCTTCTTCTTCACCCTCGGTCGCGGCCTCTTCGCCTTCAGTGGCGGTGGTCTCCTCGGTGGTCGCGGCGGCCTCTTCGCTGTGGTCTTCTTCCGCAGCGCTGTGGTCGTCGGTTGAGCCGTGGTCATCGGCAGCGGCGGCGGTCGCGGCGGCGAGGGCAGCCTGCTGCGCCTCAAGCACCGGCTCCAGCGCAATCAACTGCTCGACGGCCTCAAGGCGTGCCTGCGTGAACGCGAGTTCTTCGCCTTCAGCGGTGGCGGCAGCGGCGGTCAGGTCATCGCGGACCTGCTCGAACGACCGGTCACCGATTTCGTAGCGCTGCGCGTACTCGTACTTGCCCTTGTAGGCGTAGAACCACGTATTGCAAATCTCCTCGGTTTCGGCGGTCTGCGCGTTGCCAGCGTCCAGCGCACGGTCAACATACAGGATGTAGGCGTTGTCGGTCGCGCCCTGCACCACCGGATAACCGCTGGTGTCGGCGTAAGCGCAGTGGATTTTACCCACGCTCTCGACGCCGGGGAACAACTTAGACATGTTCGCCGCCAGCAGGAACAAGAAGATGGTGGCGACGAACGGCCACAGCAGCGGCGCGCTGCGAAGGCGCTCACCACCGAGGTTCTTCAGGAAGTTGTAGATGGTCTCGACCAGCATTTCGACGAATGCTTGGAAGCGACCGGGGACTTCCTTAGTCCAGCCCTTCGACGCACGCCACGCCAGCAGCACGAAAATGACCAACAGGATGTCAGCCACAATCATACCGATGAAGGTGTTGGTCAGGTTGACCCCACCGGGCAGCGCACCGTAGCTGACGACCTCACCGGGGACGGTGATGACGGGCAGCGCCATACCGACACCTGCGGCGGGCAACCAGACGAACGGCAGTAGACCGCAGGCGACCACGGCCACCGCGACGATGACGGCGAAGATAATTAGGCCGCGTACTCGTGCGTTCATTGTCCCTCCTTTCTGCTTAAAACGTTCTTATAGGCCTTCACAACTGCTCAATCCTCCTTCACAAGCGGGTCGGGTGGTTCCGGTGCTGGCAGTGTGACCTGTGTTCGGTTGACCACCCCCAGCGCAATCCGCACCATCAGCCACAGGCTGAGGGGGACGCTGGAAACAATCAGCCCCAACGTACACAACCCACGCTGGCCCACCACCGAGTCGAGCCAAAGACCCACGAATAGCGCCGCAAAGACGACAACCACCGCTGCACAGCCTGCCTGAGCCGCTGCCAGCAGCAGCCCCGGTGTCAAAACTTGCGCCCGTGCCGAAGCGCGGTTATCTTTCATTGCTTTTGGCCTTCAAGAGCCACAAACGCTGTGCATTCTATCACAATCGACCTGTGAATGCTATCAAGATTTTGGGGGCGGACGGTTAGAAGTTTGACGCACACATTAAAGAATCAAGTGATGAGTGGGGCGTGATGGGTGATGAGGGAGTCATCGGTGGTGGATGGGCTACCCCATGTCCCGCCAGAGGCTAAAGCCTCCGGCTACTGGTTTTGAAGCCCCCTGAAGGGGGCTGTTTTTGCGCCATTGCTCACCCTGTTTTTGTCTAGGGCGACCCACCGGGTCGCCCCTACAGACATCTATCGATGGCACACCAGAAATCAATTTTTTCGCCCATTTCGGCTGACAGCCTCTTTAGGGGGCTTCAGGATGGGTAGCCAGATGCTTTAGCGTCTGGCGTCAAACGAGATGACATGGTGGGCAAAACGCATCACTCACCTCTCATCACGCATCACTACTCTTACAGCAGCGTTGCCGCGCTGGTCAGCGCCCAGTCGTAGATGAGCTGCGCGCCGATGGTTCCGAGCAGCAGCACGACGATGGAGGCAATGCCCAACGTCCAGCCGGTAGCGGCAGGCATGGCGATGGGCTTGTCATCGTCGGGGCTGCGGTCCACGTAGATGACCTTGACCACGACGAGGTAGTAGAACAATGCGATGATGGCGTTCAGTACGCCGACAATCGCCAGCCACGTGAGGTCGGCCTCGACCGCCGCGTTGAACAGGAAGAACTTACCGAAGAACCCGGCGGCGGGCGGGATACCAGCCAGCGAGAGCAGGCCGATGGTAATCGCCAGCGCCATCATCGGGTTGCGGCGGCTGAGACCAGCGAGGTCTTTGATGTCGTCGCCGCCCGCGATTTCGCTGAAGCGCGCCACCACACCGAAGGCCAGCAGGTTCGTGAACACATACATGAACATATAGAACGCGACCGAGGCCACGCTCTGCGCTGTCCCCGCCTGAAGCGCGGCCACGCCGATGAGGGCGTAACCGGCCTGCGCGATGGACGAGTAGGCCAGCATACGTTTGAAGTTGCGCTGTGACAGCGCGACCACGTTACCAATGGTCATGCTGAGGACCGCGCCCCACGCCATCAGGTTAATCCAGAAGCTCTGGAGTTCGACCGTGCCGATGGAAAGGCCAGCCGGGAAGACAGCGGTGAAGAAGCGCATCAGCAGCGCCATGCTGGCGGCCTTGCTGGCGACGCTGACGAAGGCCGTCACCGGGGTCGGCGCGCCTTCGTACACGTCCGGCGTCCAGAAGTGGAACGGCGCGGCGCTGATTTTGAAGGCGAAGCCGACCACAATCAGCACCATGGTAAACAGGACGGCGGGCGCGTTGGCGGTGAATGCCTCACTGCCCATGAAGGCGGCGATAGCGTACAGGTTGGTCTGGCCGTTGGTCAAACCAAACAGCAGGCTGAAGCCGTAGAGCATGATGGCCGAGGCGAACGAGCCGAACAGGAAGTACTTCACGCCCGATTCA
>JALONW010000140.1 GCA_025454725.1 Anaerolineae bacterium | reverse complement strand
ACCGCGTCGGGGTACAGCATCGCCAGATGGGTGTTTTGTGGGTTGGCAGTGATGAAGGGGTAGATGTCAAAAATGGCTGGCGTGGCTGCCGTCTGAGACGCCAACGTCACGCCGCAAAACATCCAGACCAAGGCCATCTTTAGCGCGGTTTTGTACCCCGTCATCATCCGTCTACCCATGCGCAATACCATTGGTTTATCGCTCCTTGGCCTAATGCATCAGGGTAGGCGCCAGCACGACGTACTGCAAGGGCACGTTCGACTGTCCCCAGACTGTACCCTACTCGTGACGGTCTGAAAAGGCTGTGCCCATGCCCGCACATTCGATACAACCTGCACGTGCTCTCCATAAGTTCTGCAGACCTGTCGCCTAGACTGTGAAAGGTAAGCACGATACCCACTAGGAGCAGGGCACATGCAAAAACGAGTTGTCTTCATCGGCTTAGCGGCAGTCGCCGCGGCCATTGTCATCCTCCCCAGCCTGATGCAAGGCGTTGCTAACCCGACCGCCGCGCAAGGCCAACAGACTACCATCGTCCAGCGCACCATCTTCAACCATACCATCGAGTCGAGCGGCACGATTGCCGCCGCCCAGCGCTTGAGCTTGGCCTTCGGCACGTCGGGGATGGTGAGCGAGATTCTGGTAGAGGTGGGCGACGAGGTGGTTGCTGGCGATGTGCTGGCGCGCCTCGACATTACCGACCTCCAGAACCAACTGGCACGCCAAGAACAAGCCTATCTTGCACAAGAGGCCAATTACACCCTGTTGCTGGCCGCCCCGACCCCCCGCGAAATTGCCCAAGCCGAGGCCAACGTTGCGTCGGCACGGTCACAGGTCGAGCAAGCGCAATCCAACCTCGACGCCTCTGGCCTCAATCAAATCATCAACTGTGCCAACGTCGAGGCGACCGAACGACTGCTTGACCGCGCCACCGACCGCTATGACGAGTACGTGACGGACGGTTATACGATGGATGCCAGCTTCTTGCCTGACCCAGACTCCGAGGCCGGTGAAGCGTTGCGTACCGCCCGCAGCAACTTCGATGTTGCCCAAGCCCAATGCCAGCGCACCACATCGGTGGCGCAATTGCAGGCGGCGTTGGATGCTGCACAGGCCGCTTTTGCCCAAGCCGAGGCCAGCCTCGCCGAGCTGGTGAGCGGCCCGACCGATGAGGAGCGCGCCCAAGCCGAGGCCAGCCTTGCCCAAGCCGCTCTCCAGCGCGATAACGCGCTCGACGCCCTCGCCGATGCCGTCATCACCGCCCCGATGGATGGTGTGGTCAGCAGTGTGAGTATCCGGCAGGGGCAACGAGTCAATGGGATGAGCGCGGCCATCGAACTGGTGGACATCGGTCAGTTGCATGTCGATGTGGCAGTGGACGAACTAGACATCGTGCAGGTGGCGGTCGAGCAACCGGTGAACGTGTTGCCTGAGGCGTTGGACGACGCGACATTGGCAGGTGTCGTCACCCGCATCGCGCCGGTGGGCGACGATAGCGGCGGGTTGGTGACGTATGAAGTGCGCGTCCACATCGAAGACCCTGCCCAACACCCGATTCGCGTCGGCATGACCGCCGATGTCGAAATCATGGTCGGCAGCAGCGGCGAGGTCTTGGCCGTCGAGACCGACGCAGTGCAACGCGAGGGGACGAGTGAGTACGTCGAGGTGGTCAATGCCGATGGGAGCACCACGCGGGTGCCCATCCGTAGCGGTCAAAGCCTCGACGGGCTGACCGAAATCATGGGTGATGTGGTGGCTGGTCAGACGGTGGTTTTACCGGTGCGCGAGACCTTGGGCGGCGGCAGTGGCCTGCCGTTCGCAGGGGGGAACTGAGCGATGACCGTACCGCAACAGCTCACGTATGAGTACGTCCGCGCCCAGCTTGCTGGCTCGGTGCGGCCACCGGCGGTCATCGAGACCGAGAACCTGACGAAAGTCTATCAGATGGGGGATACCGAGGTGCGTGCGCTCAACGGCGTCAGCATCCGCATCGACAAGGGTGAGTTCGTGGCGATCATTGGGCCGTCCGGCTCGGGCAAGAGCACGCTGATGGCCATCCTCGGCGCGTTGGACACCCCTTCCAGCGGGAGCTACCGGCTGGACGGGGTGGAAATCGGGCAGATGAGCGACGATAGCTTGTCCGACATCCGCAATAATCGAATCGGCTTTGTCTTCCAAAAGTTCAACCTGCTGGCGCGCAGTAGCGCCCTCATCAACGTTGGGCTGCCGTTGGTCTATTCGGGCATCAACGAGCGAGAGCGCGACGAGCGCGCCAAGCACGCCCTCAATTTGGTCGGGCTGGGCGGTCGCACCCACCACAAGCCTAATGAGCTATCGGGCGGGCAACAACAGCGCGTAGCCATCGCTCGTGCGCTGATTAACACCCCGGCCATCATCCTTGCCGACGAGCCGACCGGAAACCTCGACACCCGCACGGGCGAAGAAATCATGCGCTTGTTTCGCCAATTGCACACCGAGCAAGGCATCACGCTGATTTTGGTCACGCACTCGCCCGAAATCGCGCAGCAAGCTGACCGCACCATCATGATGCGAGACGGGGTGGTGGTGTCATGAGGCGCTGGGAGACCCTGAAGCCGCATCTCCGTAGCCTGACGGCTGGGGCGTGCGCGGTGCTGATGCTGTGCGCGGTGGTGCTTTCGCCGTCGTGGGTTGAAATCGATCGGGGGGTGATGGTGCCGCCGACTGATACCGCCAGTGGGCAAGCTGCCCCGCAAGGTCTGGGCGCAATGCTCAACGGGCTGGCGTTACCCGAAGGATTCACGCCACCGGCTGGGTTTGAACTACCAGAGGGTGTGACGCCCCAGATGATGATGGAGGCGTTGCGCTCTGGCCAATTGCCCGATGGCGTGACCTTGCCGGAAGGCGTGACGCCGGAGATGCTGTTGCAAGCCCTTCGCACGCGCCGGTTGCCGGAAGGCTTCACCCCGCCCGCTGGTCTGGGTGCGTCCGCTGGCCAAGCCCCGACCGCCGAGGTCAGCCGCTTGCCCATGCGGGCGGGGTCACCCGCCGAGCTGGGGCGCTTCCTCGTGCCGCTGGCGGCCATCCTCGCGCTTGGCCTGACGGTCTGGGGGGTGCTGCAACCGCGCCGGATGCGGTTGGTGACGGGGCTGGTGGTGGTATGTGGGGTGTTGGCTCTGGCCTATTATGCGCTGTTCTTGGTCATGGACGCGCTCCTGCCGCTCCCGATATCGTTCATCGATGGGGCGTCGGTCGGGTTTTGGGTGGCTTTGGTCGGCGCGCTTGGGCTGATTGGTCAGGCTTTCGTGCCGCGCTTCATCTACGATGCCAGCCGCGAGACAGTCAAGCAGATGATTGGCAAGACTAAGCGTAGCGGCCTGAGCCTCTCGCAAAACCTCAAGGTGGCACTGGACGCCTTGGCGGCCAACAAGATGCGCTCCTCACTCACCATGTTGGGCATCGTGATTGGTGTGGCGGCAGTCGTATCGATGATTTCAGTTGGGCGCGGGGCGACCTCGGCGGTCACTCAGCAGATTACCGCCACCGGCCTCGACCTCTTGACCATCAGCCCGGGAGCTAGCACCGGCCAGCGACAAGGCCCCCCGGGGAACACGCAAGGCTCTGGCAACAGTGACACCCTGACCTACCAAGATACCCAAGTGTTGCAAGACCGCCTGACGGGGGTAAATGCGGTCTTGGGGCAATACAGCACGACCTTGGACGTGCGCTCGGAGTCAGAGCGGCTTCAGACCAGTGTGTTAGGCGCGTCGTGGCGCTATGCCGAAGTGCGAAACATCGAAATCGAAATTGGGCGCTACCTGAGCGAGGCCGAGTATGACAGCAATGGGCGCGTGGTGGTGCTGGGGCAGGCCGCTGCCGAGGAGTTGTTCGGCGGGGTCAACCCAATCGGGCGAGATATCCGCATCGAGGGCAAGCGGTTCGAGGTGATTGGGGTGCTGGAAGAGCAAGATGGCGGCTTTGGCACAGACCCCAACCTTCAGCTCCACATCCCGCTCACCACCGGCTACCGTCATCTGTTTAGTGCACGGCAGAACGGCACCAACAACGACCTCGTGACCAGCATCACCGTCTCGGTCACCGATATCGAGGCCATCCCCGCGGTGATGGACGACATCGAGGCCATACTGCGCCAAGAACACCGCCTCGAGGCCGATGAAGACAGCGACTTTACTGTGAGCGACCAGCAGAGCCTGCTGGAAATCGCTAACTCGGTCACGGGAATCTTGACGGTGTTATTGGGCGCGATTGCCAGCGTGTCATTGTTGGTCGGTGGAATCGGCATCATGAATATCATGTTGGTCTCGGTGACCGAACGCACCAAAGAAATCGGGTTGCGAAAGGCTATCGGTGCACGGCGCGGGCACATTTCGCAACAATTCTTGATCGAGACGCTGTTCCTCAGCCTGTTGGGCGGGGTGTTGGGGGTGTTGCTGGGGGTGGGCATCGCGTTGCTGGTCAACGCCAGCGGCCTGCTGACGGCGGTCATCACCTTCGACTCGATTGCCCTCGGCCTCGGCTTCTCGGCGGCCATCGGCGTGTTCTTCGGGGTGTACCCCGCCAACCGCGCCGCCTCGCTCCAACCCATCGAAGCCCTGCGCTACGAATGACCCTTCTCGTTAACCACATCCATCAAAGGAACCGTAACCCCATGAACGCAAGACGTTTGCTCGGCCTGTTGTGCGCCGTGCTCGTGATGATGGGCACACTCGCCCCCGCTTTCGCTCAAGATACCGCCGAGACCGTGACGGTGGCCTTCATCGGTCGCGAGGCCAGCGGGCGCGGGGCGACCAGTGACCGCGCCCTGTATCAAGCCGCCGTGACCGCCGCTGACCGCTTCAACGCTGGTCTGGATGACGACGAGGCTGGTATCGAGTCAGCCGATGGCACGCTGTATCGGCTGGACGTGGTGTATTATGCGGCGGATACCCTCGAAGAGGTGGCCGCCGCGATGGACGACCTAAACGACGACGACGCGGTGGCCGTCCTGATGGGTGATAACCGCGATTTCGCCGAGGCCGCCGCCAACGATAACCCCGAGGGGTTGCCCATTTTCTCGGTGGTTCCCGAGACCGTCTCGGACGTGCTGAGCCTGAGCGTCACCCCTGCTCAGCGCGCCGCCGCCGCCGCTGATTATTGGGTCGAACAGCGCCACCTGACCCGTTTGGCGGTCATCGCCGCTGATACGGAAGAGGCTCTTGCCGCCGCCGCAGCCTTCAAATCCACGGCGGGCGATGGGGTGATCGTGATGGACGTGACCCGCGAGGCCGACGAGGATGATTTTGAGGCCGATGTCCGCACCCTACGCGACTCTGACGCCGAGGCGGTCTTCATTTGGATGTTGGACGGTCAGACCATTGACCTGCTCAATGCCCTCGCCGAGAACGGCTGGGCTGGCGAGGTGGCGTATGGTGACCTCGACAGCGACTTCGTGGCGCGTGCCGGTGCCGACCTGAGCGTCGGGCTGTACGGGGTCGCCCAGTGGTTGCCCAACGCCTATGACGCCGCCAGCCAGACGTTTACCAACGCCTATCTGCGCCAGTGGGGCAATTTGCCGACTGAGCAAGCGGGTGCGGCCTATGACGCAGTGGGATTGTTGGTCGGTGCCATCGCCGAGGTGGGCGATGTCTCCAGTGCCTTGCGCTCGGCCTTGACCGCCAGCGGCACCGAAACCGTGGGGGTGCAGGGCACGTATCGCGGCACCGTCATCGACGCGGTGCGGGTGGTGCAGGCCAACCCCGATGGCGCATTGCGCGAGGTGGTGCGCTATGCCGGTGTCGATTGCCAAACTTGCCCCAGCACATGGCTGGCCGACAGCACCGACCTCGACAGCACCGATGTCCAAATCATCCGCCTCGGCCTGATTGCCCCGTTGTCTGGGGCGTCCGAAGCGGTGGGCGAGGGCATCGAGCAGGCCGCTCGGCTGGCCATCCGCGAGGTGAATGACCTCGGTGGCGTAGTAGGTACCGATGGGACGCGCTACACCCTCGAACTGCTCAGCTATGACGCGCAAACCGCCCAACAAGCCGACGCCGCCCTGACGCAGGCGCAGGCCGAGGGCGTGCAAATCATCCTCGGCCCCGACAGCAACGCGCAAGTCATCCCCAACCTGTTCCGCCCCGATGCCGACGGGCTGGTGCAGCTCGTCTCGGCCACCACCGACCAAGCGACCGCCAGCGCGCTCTATCAACTCCGTACCACCGACACGGTTTTGGCCGAGGCCGCCGCACACTATGCCTCGGACGTGCGCGACCTAACCCGTTTCGCCTCGGTGGCCGTTCGCACCGATTATGGCCTCGACGGGGCGGAGGCTTTCAATCTGGCTATCTCGCAAAGCGATGAAGGCACGGTCGTGCTGGAGCTGGAACATGACGTGGATCAGACCGACCTGCGCGGCTGGGCGGCCACCCTGCGCGAGAGCGGGGTCGAGGCCGTGGCCATCTGGACGACCGAACCCGCTGCCCAAAGCCTCATCACTGAGCTGAACGCGCAAGGCTGGGACGGCCTCGTCATCTATGGTTACCTGACCCCGCAATTCGTCTCCCAACTCGGTACGGTCGAGCTAGAGGTGGTCGGTGCTGTCGGGTGGTGGCCGTCGGCAGGCGATTGGCTGAGCGCCGATTTCACCGCCCGCTACCAAACCCGCTATGGGCAAACCCCGATACCGCAGGCCGCGGCTTACTATGATGCGGTGTACGTGGTGGCGCGGGGCTTGCAAGCCGACGGCTTGGATGGTTTGGGCGCGTGGCTGGCCGACCTCGACTCCTTCACGGGGGTGCAGGGCACTTATCAGCCCGCTGCCTATGCCAGCGGTGAGCTGTCGCGCATGGGGCTGGTGGTGTCGGTTCAATCGGGCGAGGCGCAAGAGGCCGCCCGCTATCAAGACGGCGATTGTTGGGTCGGGTGCCAGCCTTAGCCCAACCCAAGCAAGGGTGTGCGGAGCGGGGTGGGGTGTCGTCCCCATCCCGCTCTGGCGTTACAATCGACTATAGGATGCACGTGTCGAAGGAGGTGGGTCGGATGGCTGAGCGTGTTTTGATCGTCGAGGACGATAAAGAGATTGCCCGTGTGTTGCGGGCGTATCTGGAGCAGGCTGGCTACGAGGTCGCGGTGGCGCACAATGGCCTCGATGCCATCGCGAACCTCAACCACCATCAGCCCAGCTTGATACTGCTCGACCTGATGTTGCCGGACAAAGATGGGCTGGACATCACCCGCTATGTGCGTGCCAACCTGCGCCTAGCCGGTATTTATATCTTGATGTTGACGGCGCGTGTGGAGGATATGGACAAAATTATCGGTTTGGAAGTCGGGGCGGATGATTACGTGACCAAACCATTCAACCCGCGAGAGGTGGTGGCGCGGGTGCGCGCCGCCTTCCGCCGGTTGCAAGAAGCCGACCCCACCCCCGATATCTTGCGCTATCGCAATCTGGCCATCGATATGACTCGTCGCTGGGTGACGCTTAACGAGCAACCGATCGAACTTACCCCGATGGAATATCACTTGTTGGTCACGCTGATGCAACGGCAGGGCATCCCGTTCAGCCGTGCCGAGCTCATCCAACGGCGGACGGGCTATGATTACGACAGCCTCGAGCGCACGTTGGATAGCCACATCCGCAACCTACGCAAAAAAATCGAGCCAGACCCCAAAGACCCCATTTACGTCCAAACGGTATATGGCTATGGCTACCGCCTCGGAGACCCCCAATGATGCAGCGAATGTGGGTGCGCTTCGGCGTGACGTTCGGCCTGTTTTCGCTGTTGGGCCCCATCTTGCTGGTCTCGCTGGGTTTTTTGACCCTGCAAAACGGGGTCTTGCTGACGTTCATCCGCAATGAATTGCGCGCCGAGGGCGGTCTGATTGACCAGATGGTCGCGCATTATCGGCGTGAGGGTGGGTGGGACGGCGTCGAGGAGTTGTTGGGGCTATACGACTCGTTTTTGCCGTCCGGCCCCGAAGACTACATCAAATTCGAGCTTTATTTTGCCGACGAGGGGCAGAGTGTGGTGTATGGCTCTCAAGAGGCGCGGTTGGTGTTGGGGGCGAACGATGGCTCCGATGAGCGGTTGCCGATCGACATCGATGGCCGCACGCGGGGCTATCTGAGCGTGGTTCAAATCCGGCGAAACGCGCAAGACCCATCAACCACCCCAATACGCCCGTTCTTGATTGGGCAGGTGAGCAGTGCGCTGGTGTCGTTGGGGGTTTTCGGGGCATTTTTTGGGGTATTGGCGGGCTTGGTGGTCAGCCGTGCCTTGGCGCGCCCACTCGGACAATTGGCCGAGACGGCGCAACGGCTGGGCAAGCGCGATTTTTCGGCGCGGGCAGAGGTGAAGGGTGCAATCGAAATGCGCGCCGTGGCGCAAGCCTTCAACGATATGGCCGATGCCCTGTCGCAGTCGGAAGAGCAGCGGCGAAACCTCGTGGCCGATGTCGCCCATGAGCTGCGAACCCCCTTGACGGTGTTGCAAGCCAATTTGCAAGCCCTCTCGGACGGGGTGTACCCCGTGACGGCGGAAGAGATTGAGCGGCTGTTGCACCAAACCCAGTTGCTGACGCATTTGGTCGGCGAACTACGCGAGCTGTCGATGGCAGAGGCGCGCCAGCTCACGCTCAACCGCAAGCCACTCGACTTGGTCGTGGTTCTGGGTCAAATCGCGATTAGCTTTCAGCCCGCCGCTGACCAGCACCACATCGCTATACAGGTCGATGCGCCGCAGAGCGTCTGGATTGAGGCCGATGATGAGCGGCTCCAGCAGGTGATGAATAACGTGATGGACAACGCGCTACGCCACACCCCGAGCGGTGGGCAAATCCGCCTTGCCGTGCAAGCAGTTGACGGCAAGGCGGTGTTGACGGTCAGCGATACGGGGTCGGGGATTGCGCCGGAGCATCTACCGCATGTCTTCGACCGGTTCTATCGCGCTGACCGCTCACGCAGCCGCCAAACGGGGGGCTCGGGCTTGGGCTTGGCCATCGTCAAGGCCATCGTCGAGTTGCACGGCGGCACGATTACTGCACACAGCCCGAGTGTGGCGGGCGTCGGCACCACCATCCGCATTGTTTGGCCACTCTTACCGTGATTTGCTTGGGCTTGCGAGGGCGGGTGTTCCGCCCTACCGCGTCAGCCGCAGCAGCGTATGCGCCAGCACCTCGACCCCGCGCCCGATGTCCTCAGGGGCGGTGTATTCGTCGGGGCGGTGGCTATAGC
>JALONW010000139.1 GCA_025454725.1 Anaerolineae bacterium | reverse complement strand
CGCGCCGAAATCGTCGGCACCGACCCGGACAGTGACCTTGCGGTCATCAAAGTTGACCTTGCCGCCGACCGACTGCGCCCCATCACCTTCGGCAGCTCTAATGATTTGGTGGTCGGCCAGCAGGTCGTCGCCATTGGCAGCCCGTTCGGCCAGCGCTGGACGATGACGGCAGGTATCGTCAGCGCGCTTGACCGCGCCATCGAAGGTTTCAGCGAATTCCGCATCGGCGGCGTCATCCAGACCGACGCGCCCATCAACCCCGGCAACAGCGGCGGCCCACTCATCAACCTCAGTGGTGAGGTGGTCGGCGTCAACAGCCAAATTTACAGCGAGACGCGCAGCAACGCGGGCATCGGCTTCGCCGTCCCCAGCGACCTCGTGGCGCGGGTCGCCAACGACATCATCACCATCGGGAGCGTGGAGTACAGCTATATGGGCATCGGGGGTGGTCCACTAAGCCTCGACCTCGCGGAGGCGCTCAACCTCGCCAACAACGTGCGCGGAGCAGTCATCACCACGGTGAGTCCCGGCAGCCCTGCCGCCGCCGCTGGACTGCGCCCTGCTCGCCGCCTTGAAGATGGACGCTACGACTACAGCACATCAGACATCATCACGGCCATTGATGGCCGCCCAATGATGGACTTCGACTCGCTGATTTCGTACCTCGCCAAGTACACCCAGCCCGGCGACACCATCACCCTGTCGGTCATCCGCGACGGCGGCAAGGTCGATGTCCCCGTGACGCTGGCTCCCCGCCCGCGTTAAAAAACTATCGTCCATCTACACAGCCCACCAACACATGCTGGTGGGCTGTGTGCGTTCTCACCCTGTGCCGGTTTGTGCAACCTGTACCATGCTTTATGGGCAGTGCTATAATGGAACTGCCCGTAAGTTGGTTGTTTTGAGCGTCAGAAAAGAGATACCCTATCATGGACTTCGCCCTTACCGAAGAACACCGTCAGGTCCAGAAAATGGTGCGCGATTTCGCCGCCAAAGAAGTCATCCCCAGCGTGGGGGAGTGGGACCGCAAGCAAGAATTTAACCCCAACTACCTCACCCGCATGGGCGAGCTGGGTCTGCTGGGCATCAGCATCCCGGTTCGCTACGGTGGGCAGGGTTTCGACTACATCAGCCTCGGCCTCGTGTGCGAAGAATTAGAACGCGCCGATACCCACCTGCGCGTGGTTATGAGCGTCCATCACGGGCTGAACAGCCAAGCCGTCCTTCAGTGGGGCAACGAGGACCAAAAGCAGCGCTTCCTCGTCCCGCAGGCACGCGGCGAGAAGTACGCCGCCTTCGGCTTGACCGAGCCGAACGCCGGGAGCGACGTGGCCGCCATGCTCTCGACCGCCCGCAAGGTCGGCGATAAATATATCCTCAACGGCGAGAAGATGTGGATTAGCCTCGCCTCCCGCGCCCACCACTTCCTCGTCATCGCCAAGACCGACCCCAGCAAGGGCCACGAGGGCATGAGCGCCTTCCTCGTCACCCGCGACATGCCGGGCGTGACGACAGGCGACATCCACGGCAAGTTGGGCGTCCGCGCAGGCAGCACCGGCTGGATTAAGATGGAAGAAGTCGAGGTCCCGGTGGAGAACCGCCTCGGTGAGGAAGGCGAGGGCTTCAAGATTGCCATGAGCTGCCTCGACAACGGGCGCTTCACCGTCGCCACTGGCGCGGTCGGCCTAATCCGGGCGTGCTTGGAGGAGAGCATCAAGTATGCCCACGAGCGCAGCACCTTCGGCAACCCAATTGGCAAGCACCAGCTCATCAAGCAGAAGATTGCGCTGATGCAGCAGTGGTACGACGCGGCCTTCCTGCTGTGCGCCAAGGTCGGCGTGCGCCAAGGTCGGCTGGATGAAGAACGCGGGCATCCGCAACACCCGCGAGACCGGCCTCGCCAAGTGGTACGCCACCGACCACAGCGTGCTGGCCGCGCTGGAAGCCGTCCAACTGCACGGCGCATACGGCTACAGCGACGAGTACCCGGTCGAGCGCTACCTGCGCAACAGCAAGGGCGCGGTGATTTACGAAGGCACGAGCGAGATTCACCAGATTATGCAGGCCGACTACGCGCTGGGCTACCGCAAGGACAAGCCGCTGCGCTGCGAGATGCCTGCTTATGAGGTTGAGTACTTCCAAGGCGAGGGCGAAGCGGTCAACGCCTAGCGCGCTGCAACGTTAAGCCAAAAACACCCCCTGTCGAAGCTGACAGGGGGTGTTTTTTATGGTGATAGCGCGTCCATGTCGCCACTACAACGGCGAACCCCCAAGCCGGGAGATGGTTTGGGGGGTTCTGAGGGAGGAGGGAGGTATCCGCTTAGGCGCTTGCGCCCTTAGGCTGCGCGTTCAGCGGGGGTTCTGCGTTTTGTTTGGCCTTCTTGGTCGCCCACGGCGTGCCGATGAAGGGGAGGGCGAAGCGGTCCAGACCGTACCAACCGGCGACCTTCCAAGCGAGGATGAGCAGGATGGCGACCACAAGGTACAGGCCATTGCTGCTGGCCGTGCCTGCCATGATGAAGTTCCAGTTCAGGAAGCCACCGAAGAAGGCGGCGATACCGACGAACAGTCCGGCAATCAGGCCGAGGCCGACCAAGATTTCACCGATGACAATCAGCTTGGCGAACCATGTGTATGCGCCTGCGTTGTACATGCCTTCAATGAAGCTGCCGTACCAGTCAAACTTGATGGGGGAGGCGACGCCCTCGGTCAGGCCGAGTGAACGCTCCCAAAAACCCTTGAGTGCTACGCCGGTCTCCATCCATGCTGGGTTGGTGAACTTACCCCAACCGCTGGTCAGCCAGCTCCAGCCCAACAGGACGCGGACGACCAACCAAACCCCGGCCATGCGGGTGTCGCTGAACAAAAAGCGTGCGAGAGGTGGGTCTACGATGATGTTGCCTTCACGGTTGGTGACGAGTTTGGCGCTCATGGTGTTTTCCCCCTTCAGAAGGATAATTGAGCGTGCTTGCTTGATGTCCTTATTATCCTTCAGGCCGGTTTTTCCCCCTAGTGATGGGTGTCACATCGTCGGCGCGGGATGTCATATATTGAGTGTGACGAGGGATACCCCCGACTTTATGACGCGAGGGACGGCTGTGCGATAATCAAACCCCCAATTATTCTCCATAGTCCAAACCACCCAAACGGGTTTATAATGGTCGGTGAAACGAGGTTGCCTTATCCATGTCGGGTCGGGCTGGGCCTCACACCATCCCCCCGAAAGTGGAGAACAACCAACCTATATGTCTACATTTGCAGAACTGGGCTTAAGCGAAGCCACGTTGAAGGCTATCGCTGAGCTGGGCTATGAAGAGCCGACCCCCATCCAAGAACAGACCATTCGTCTGATGTTGGACGGCGGCGACGTCATCGCCCAAGCGCAGACCGGCACCGGCAAGACCGCCGCGTTCGCACTGCCCATCCTCGAAAAGATTGACCTCAGTATCCGCGCCCCGCAGGCGCTCATCCTCGCCCCCACCCGTGAGCTTGCCGTGCAGGTGGCCGAGGCCTTCCAGTCCTACAGCAAATACCACAACATCTCCGTGCTGCCGGTCTACGGCGGCCAGCCCATTGACCGCCAACTGCGCGCCCTGTCGCGTGGTGTGCAGGTCGTCGTCGGCACGCCCGGTCGCATCATCGACCACATGGAGCGCCGCACCATCAACTTCGACCTCGTGAAGACAGTCGTCCTCGACGAGGCCGACGAGATGCTCAACATGGGCTTCATCGAGGACATTGAGGCCATCCTCAAGGCGACTTCTGATGGCCGCCAGACCGCGCTGTTCTCGGCCACCATGCCCGGCCCCATCGTCTCGCTCGCCAAGCGCTATATGCACGACGCTGAGCGCGTGACGGTCAAGGCCGAGAAGCTGGCGATTGCCAACATCCGTCAGGTCTACTACGAAGTCGGCAAGCGCGACAAGTTCGAGGTGCTGGCGCGGGTGCTGGACTATGAAGTCCCAACCTCGGCCATCATCTTCTGCCGCACCAAGCTGGACGTGGACGCCATCGGTCAGCGCCTGAACGCTCACGGCCACAGCGCCGAGACGCTCCACGGCGACCTGAACCAAATGCAGCGTGACCGCGTGATGGCGCGGTTCCGCGCCGGTCAAATTGACCTGCTGATTGCCACCGACGTGGCTGCACGCGGCCTCGATGTCGAGCAGATTTCGCACGTCATCAACTACGACCTGCCGGTTGACCCGGAAGTCTATGTCCACCGCATCGGTCGTACCGGTCGCGCCGGTCGCACAGGAATCGCCATTTCGCTGGTGACGCCGCGTGAGCGCCGCCTGCTTCAGGTCATCCAGCGCATCGGGACGACCAGCATGGAGCGCGCCACCATCCCCACCATCGGGGACGTAGTGACCCGCCGCCACGAGCGCCTGAAGGAAACCCTGCGCGAGGCCATCAGCGAGAACGGCCTCGACCAGTACACCCGGATGGCCGAGGAGATGGGCGAGGAGTTCAGCCCGACCCTGCTGGCCGCCGCCGCCTTCAAACTGCTGCTGGGTGAAGTCGAAATCCCGGCGGAAGACCCACTGTCGCAGCCGGAGCCTGTCCGCAGCTATGAAGACCGCCCTTACCGTGACAGCGACGACCGCCGCTCACCGCGCAGCGGGAGCAGCAGCGGTGGCAAGCGTGAACCGCGCCGCTTCGACGCCGAGCGCGGCATGACCCGCCTGTACATCGACGTTGGCCGCGAGGAGGGCGTCCGCCCCGGCGACATCGTGGGCGCGATTGCCAACGAGGCCGAAATCCCCGGCAAGTCCATCGGCGCAATCGAAATCTTCGACCGCTTCACGCTGGTCGATGTGCCGAGCAACGAGAGTGAGAAGGTCATCACCTCGCTGAAGGGCGTCCGCATCCGCAACCAACCGGTGCGTGTCACCCTCGCCAAGCCCGACCGTCGCAAGGTCGCCCAGCCGGAGCAGTAAGACCTTCGGCACTAAAACCAGAAACCGACACGGTTCCGTCAAACACGGAGCCGTGTTTGCTTTTAGGCGGGCTTTGAGAGGTTTAGAGAGGCAAACAAACCCTCTGCAAACCGGCTGCCAACGATACTCGAACTATTTATGATAGAAAACGATAGAACATCCATGCCGTTTATGTGGTACTATCCCTAGAACGTCTAAGTTTGTTGTTTGTAACATCAAGGTTTTTCGGAGGAGGAACCCACCCATGAGCAAGCCCCGCCGCCGCTCGGAGGAAGACACCGAGCGCGTCTATCAGTTTATTGTCGGCTATTTAGACGAACACAACAACCTCTCGCCCACGCAGCAAGAGATTGCCAGCGCCTGCCACATGTCACGCTCAAGCGTGCAGCGCCACCTCACGCTGTTGGACGCGCACGGGCGCATCTGCTGGACGGAAGGGGCCAAACGTTCCATCTGGCTGCCCAAACCGTCCGAAGAGGGGGAAGATTAGGGGCGGCAGCAGATGTGCCGCCCAGCGTTATGGGGTTAACCCTTGTAGATGTCGCAGCCCCGGAACTTAACGGCGAAGGCGTACCAGCGCGAGAACAGCTGCAGCGGGCGCTCGACATCGCGCCGCACCTTGCCGTCCCTGCCGATGAGCGCGCCGTCGCGCACCCGTTCGCCGTTGTTCAGGTAGAGCGCCTCACGCTCCCAGTAGGCATGGGTGGCATCGGTGTAGAACGCGCCGGGTGTGCCGGAGTCGGCATCCAGATAGACCAACAGCCCACGCCCATTGAACCGGTCAATGAGGGCATTGTTCTGCGCATAGAGCGCGCTGGCGGGGTAGTAGCGGCTGGTGCTGCCCGTCCACACCCCTAAGCCCATCTCAAGACGCGGCAGGCGCGGGTCCTCGTCGTCCAGCGTGCGTGTGATGAGCGCGCTCCATTCGGGCTGCGCCTCCTGACGCCATTCGTCGTCTTCAGCGGCCTCCGCTTGCTGCGGTGCGGACAGCTCGGAATAGGCCAAGAGCGCGTCTGGGTAGGCGGTCAGCGTCTGTTTGGCCGTCATGTGCAGCAGGTTGCTCAGGCGGCGCAGCATTTTACCCTCGGAGGGGCCGTACAGACATGTCCCTTGTAGGTGGTCCCAATAGGAGCCGGTCTCTTGGTCATGGAGCAGCACCATCGCATCGTAGAAGCCGCGCTCGCT
Source organism: Anaerolineae bacterium (assembly GCA_025454725.1). GTDB lineage: Bacteria > Chloroflexota > Anaerolineae > Aggregatilineales > Phototrophicaceae > Flexicrinis. Next base: position 4,940 of record JALONW010000139.1, on the reverse strand, counting down.
GAAGTGATGAATACGCCCATCGACCACTGGGGAGAAGGCCGCCCCACCGTTGCAGATGGAACAGAACGAGACCAGCCACGGCTCATCGCTGAGTTGGCCTTGGATGACATGGTGGTAGACCAGTTGAAGCGTGACGAACGCGAGGGCGCTCTGTTCGCCCAGCGTCATGACCAGCAGCGGCGTAAACGGCATCACAACGCCGCTGTCTACGGCGGCTTGAAGCGGGCGCTGGGTGTTGATGGTAGCGGGCGGGTAGTGGGTGGTCTGCCGGAGAAAAGCACGGCTTAAATTGAAGGACTCTCGCTTGAAGTCATTCATGGGCGGGTACACCTGTATCTGTGGTTGTATGGGATGGGGATAGTGCTGGCGGAACAGAGGGACAGATGTCGCGCAACATCGTGGTACTGGGTTTAAGATGCAAAGTTGTGGCGCGGTCTTACCCGCTTTTTCCAGCGCGTTCACGCCATACTCAGGTATAGCACCTGTCTCGTGACAAAAAACGCCCCCACCATCAGGGAGACGGTGAGGGCGGCTGTGAGAACAGGTTCTACCGCTACTTGGCGTAATCGACGTGGCGGCTCTCGCGGATGACGTGGACCTTAATCATGCCGGGGTACTGCATGGTGTCCTCGATTTGCTTGGCGATGTCGCGGGCAAGCTGCACCGCGCCCAGCTCATCCACCTGCTCCGGCTTGACCAAGATACGCACCTCACGCCCGGCTTGCAGCGCGTAGCTGGTCTCAACACCGGGAAAGCTCTTGGCGATTTCTTCCAGCGTCTTGACGCGCTTGATGTAGCTGTCCACGTTCTCGCGGCGAGCGCCGGGGCGCGCCCCGCTGATGGCGTCGGCAGCCTCGACGATGAAGGCTTCAACGCATTCCTGCTCAACCTCGTGGTGATGGCTGGCGATGCAGTTAATCACCTTGGGGTTGACGCCGTAGCGCTTGCAGAAGTCCGCGCCAATCAGCGCGTGCGTGCCTTCGACCTCGTGGTCGATGGCCTTGCCGATGTCGTGCAGCAGGCCGCCCGCCTTGGCAATCTCGACGTTCGCGCCCAGTTCGGCGGCAATCATGCCCGCGATGTGGGCGGTCTCGACCGAGTGGGCGTGCATGTTCTGGCCGTAGCTGAAGCGGAACTTGAGCCGCCCCAACAGCTTGATGACTTCGGGGTGCAGGGTGGTGACGCCAGTCTCGTAGGCGGCACGTTCACCCTCCTCACGGATGATGAGGTCAATCTCGTTGCGCGCATCTTCGAGGAGCTTCTCGATGCGGGCGGGGTGAATGCGCCCATCGACCACCAGCTTCGCCAGCGCACGGCGGGCGACCTCGCGGCGGATGGGGTCAAAGCTGCTGATGGTGACGGCCTCTGGCGTGTCGTCCACCACCACATCGACCCCGGCGCGCATCTCAAACTCGCGGATGTTGCGGCCACCGCGCCCGATGATGCGCCCCTTCATTTCGTCATTGGGCAGTGGGATGACGCTCACGGCAATTTCGTTGACGTGTTCGCTGGCGAGGCGCTGCACGGCCAGCGAAATGACGTTACGGGCGCGGGTGTCGGCCTCTTCACGCGCCTCGGCCTCGACCTGACGGATGATGCGCGCCATGTCGTTGCGGGCGTCCACCTCGGCCTTCGCCAGCACCTCACGGCGTGCCTCGTCGAGGGTCATCTCGGCCACGCGCTGAAGCGCGTCTAGGCGGTCGGTCTCGGCCTTAGCGATGTCGCTCTCGCGCTTGTCGAGGTTGCTCTGGCGCTTGTTGAGGGTCTTTTCGCGCTGGTCGAGGCGCTCACGCTGCTCGTCCAGTTCCTTGCGACGGCGCTGGATGCGCTCGTCCTCCTCGGTCAGGTCACGGCGACGGCGGGCGATGTCGCCCTCAGCTTCGTTCAGCCGCTGCTTGGCGCGCTGCTCGGCGTCCTTGAGCGTCGATTCCGCCCCGGCCTTGGCCTCTAGCGCGACCTTCTCGGCCTCGATGCGTGCCAGTTGCAGGGCGTTCTGGCCCTTGGCCTGCTGGTCAGCCTCGTAGTTCTTGATGCCGATGCGCTGGCCGAGGAACCAACCGATTCCCCCGCCGACCAACCCGGCTACTATAGCGATAAGGATTTCCATCTGGGTTACGCGGTGCTTGTGGCAATCCGCTTCCGTCCTTTCTGTCTCAATACGGCTCTGTGGGTGTCAATCGTACTCGTTCAGGTCATCTGTTTCGCCGTCCGCTGCGAAGAAGCCGGGGTCATGCTCGTCCGTCTCCTCAAACAGGCGGTCTAACGCCGGTCGGATATCGCCGAAGCGGAACCCGCGCCGGGCCAGCGATGTTGATAGTTTCTGGCGTGCCGTCCTGCGGTCGCTGCCACGCATCCGCTTGAGCAGCGGCGCGGCGGCGCGGTAGGCCCCGGATTGGTCATCGACCGGCTCCAATGCCGCTTCGATGGTGTCTTCATCAACGCCCTTCTGCCGCAGCTCGAAGCGCAGGGCAGTCTCGCCCAGCGGCTTGAACTGGGTGCGGCTTTCAATCCAGTAGCGCGCAAAGGCCATATCATCGAGGTAGCCCAGCGCAGTTAGGCGCGCCAGCGCTGCCTCAATCACACCGGGGTCAAAGTCTTTCCCGGTCAGGTTGCGCTTGACCTCAGCGATGCTGCGGGGGCGGTGGCCCAAGAAGCGCGCCGCGCTTTCGACCGCCCGACCAACGAGGTCTTCATCCTTCAGGCGGGTGATTTCATCGTCGGTTAGCGTCTGCCCCTTATGGAGCTTGGCGGCCTCCATCAGCGCGAGGCTGAAGGAATATTCACCGTCAAGGTAGACATTAGCGCGCTCTTTGTTGCGCTTCTGGACTTCTAAAGCTGTGATGACAGGCACGGTCCGAGACCTCGCAGGAATCGAAAACACCGTGGTGCGGGGTTGCGCCCACGGATGAAAGACGAACAGCCATCCCCGAAGGACGGTCAGAAGGTATGCCTAGCCCTTACGCACACACAGCGGTGGCATGAACTCGTGCGCTCCAATTCCGATGAGGTTGGTAAAGCGCGTCTGCGCCCACAGTGGTTCTCCCACGCAAAAGACTGCACAACACCACTTCATATCCGCCAAGATGGGCGGTTCAGGTTTCAACCGTGTTCGTTCCGCCCTGCGCCCCGCTTAAAAGCGGCAAAACGCGCAGTATGACGTTAAATGTAGACCATAACCGCCCGATTTACAAGAATCTGGCGATGATGCGTGGGTCATCGGGGGGCAGATGGGCGGGATATGGTAGGTGGGTGCTTGGCCGAATCATTCCATATTGGACATAGACCCATCAATTGGCACCTCAACGCGGCATGAATTGGTCGTGCCGTCGGGGACGCCTCTGAGGGATACTGGTCTATTTAGCCAACCAACACACCGGGACTGACCACCGATGCACCCACACCTCAACACCGATTCCGATGACCTCGCGGCGCTGTTGGAGCGCGCTAAAACCCTTACTGTTCGCTACTGGGAGCATATCGCCGCGCAGCCGCCCGCCGATGAGCCACCCATGCCGCCGCAGCCCGCCATACTCCCCAAACATGGCCTCGGGACGGCGCAGGCGCTGGCATGGTTCGAGCAGCATTACGCGCCGCATATGGCCGCCAGCAGCGGCCCGCGCTATTGGGGTTTCGTGACCGGCGGGACGACGCCCGCTGCGCTGGTCGGTGATTGGCTGGTCGCTGCCTATGACACCAACCTCGCGGATCGGCATAACTCGGCTGCACCGTACCTCGAACTGGATGCGGTGCGCCTGCTGCGCGAATTATTCGGCCTGCCGGACACGCTGCACGGCGTATTTGTCAGTGGTGCGACCATGGCGAACACGGTCGGGTTGGCGCTGGGGCGCGAGTGGGTGGCGCGCCAGCACGGACACCAAACCGCGCAAGACGGCCTGTACGGTCTGCCGCCGATTCCTGTCCTGAGCGCCGAGCCGCACAGCAGCACCTACAAAGCCCTGTCGATGTTGGGGATGGGGCGGCGTATCACGCTCGTGAGTCGGCTGGTCGACCGCGAGGCGATGGACATAGCCGACCTGCGCCAGCGCCTCGAACAACTCAACGGACAGCCCGCCATCGTCGTCGCCAGCGCTGGCACGGTCAACACGGTTGATTTTGACGACCTCGCGGCGGTGGCCGACTTGCGCGAGGAATACCCGTTCTGGCTGCACGTTGACGCCGCCTTCGGCGGCTTTGCTGCCTGCTCACCGCGCTACGCCGACCGGCTGGCGGGCTGGGAACGCGCCGATTCGATTACGGTGGACGCGCACAAATGGCTGAACGTCCCGTATGATTCTGCGATGGTGTTCACGCCGCACCTACGCCTGCAAAGCGAGGTATTCCAAAACCGCGCCGCTTACCTGCCTGCCGTCAGCGATGAGCCGGATTTCTTCCATCTGACGCCGGAAAACTCGCGGCGGTGGCGCGCTCTGCCCGCTTGGATGACGCTGATGGCTTATGGGCGCGAGGGCTACCGTGAGATTGTCGAGCGTACTTGTGCGCTGGCGCAGGCGTTGGGCGAACGCGCCGCCCAATCTGAGTATTTCGAGTTGGTCTGGCCGGTGCGGATGAACGTGGCGTGTTTGACGCTGCGCGGGGATCGCACGCCGGAGCGCATTGCGGCGTTTTTGGCTGCCCTGCGCGACGATGGCCGCCTGTTCTTGACGCCGGGCAATTTCGGCGGGGTGAGCGGATTCCGGGCGGCGCTGGTCAACTGGCGCACGACCGAGGCTGATCTTGACCTTGCGTGGGAGGCCATGACCGAGGCCGCCCAGCGGGTATAGACCTCTTTGTCTCACCCGTGAACAACGCCGCTCATCCTGTATAATCGGCGCGCACCCTGTCGACTATGCCCCGTGAAACCCAGCCCATGCGCGTCGCCATTTTCACCGATACATTTTTGCCCAAAGTGGACGGCATCGTCACCGTCATCTGCCGCCTGC
>JALONW010000138.1 GCA_025454725.1 Anaerolineae bacterium | reverse complement strand
CTAACCCGACCAGTAAGAAGCCGGTTTGGTCACGCGAGATACGGGTGGCAGCGTAGCGACGCTGGTTATACAGCAGCACCGCCCAGCTCATCGCACCGACCAATGCCGTCCCAACCGAAATCAACTGGGTCTGAGAGAAGCTGGTGGGCGAATCGGGGAACAGCAGGAAACGGGTTGAAATCAGGCCAATCACGAAACCGGCCACGACCGGCAGCCACAGCATCCATGGCGCACTGTAAACCGCTGGCATCCGGTTGGGGAAAATCAAGCCAAACCGAATCATCAAACCCGCGACAAAACACGCCGACATACTCCACAGCGGCGCAACCGGGCTGTTAATACTGATGTCGAACAACCCAAACACCATCACACCCGTCGCCAAGCACAGCAGCGCGCCGGTCAAGACCGCCGGACGGTCGCCCCGGTAGAGCAGCAGCAGGATGGCCGCGATTACACCCCCTGTACCTGCTACCAAGGGGATGAGAAAGAAAATCAGCACATCGGTGGTCGGGACGGTGCTGAGGTTATAGGAGAAAGTCAGCATCTCAGCGCCGCGCAGCACCGTGACCTCGACCGGCTGTCCCGGCGCGGCGGACGCCAGATACCCGTCTAACGAAGCCCTCGCCCCGGCGTAATCGTTGGGGTCAGCAGCCAGTGGCACGCCGTCGATGGCGATAATCCGGTCACGGGAGCGTATGCCAGCCGCGTTACCCGCCCATTCCACGCCGCTGGTCGAGTTCCCACCCGTCACCACCTGCGTCGATGTCACCATCACGCCCAAATACGGGCGCGAGAAGAACACCGCCGCCGAAACAATCGACACCACCAAAGCCACCACGACCCCAGCGGTGAGGGCAACACTCCCCCAATAGGCCAGTCGATGCGCTTGGCTGACCGGCTGTGATTTTGACCTGCTCAACGTCGGGACCCACTGTGCGGATACTGCGCCCATCGTTTCCGGTTCTCCGCCCTCGTCTGATGACCAAAGGGAAAAAATGCTAGGTGTAAATTGCTCAAGATGAAGCCAAAACAAGACCTGTCCAACAGGTTTGCCCTATTGTAACATGCCCCGCCCACTTTGCACGCAATTTCGACCTATCCCCCCAATTTTGCCGCCCTAGATAGGTCGGCAGGAAGGAGCGTTCGCCCGATGTTCACTCATGCGCCCACCACTCTACCGCCCAACCGCGTCCTCGTCGTCGGCACGACTGGTAGTGGCAAGACCACGCTGGCAAAAGCCCTGAGCGCCAGGCTCGGTTTGCTGCACATCGAAGGCGACGCGCTCCGCTTCCTCCCCAACTGGCAGGTACGAGCCAATGATGAACTACGCGCCCTCGTCCGCCAAATGACTGACGCTAACGACCGCTGGGTCATTGATGGCAACTACAGCATCTTGCGCGACATCTTGTGGGCGCGGGCCGACACCGCTATCTGGCTGGATTATTCGTTTCACCTCACCCTGTGGCGACTGACGCGCCGCACCATCCGCCGAATCACCACCAAAGAAGACTTGTGGGGGACGGGCAACCGAGAATCATGGCGCAACCAGTTCCAATTGAACGACGACTCGCTGTTTTACTGGTTCTTCAAGACCTATTGGCGGCGCAAGCGCGAGTTTCCACGCCAGTTTGTGGACTACCCCAACCTGCGCGTGCTGCGCTTCACCCACCCCCACCAAACCGAGGCTTGGCTGTCGGCACTCTCCCCTGACGGCAGGGGATAATTTGCCCGACCTCGTACCAACGTGTTACCATCACGAGTCTAAGATGAATAGAAGGTAAGAATCGACCGTGATGCAAGTTAACCCAAAATCCAAACGCTGGGTGGTCGCGCCAGAAGCGCCAAGCGGGGTGCTGCGCCAATACCACAACATCCACCGCATCTTAGCGCAGGTGCTGTATAACCGTGGCATGACCACCCCAGAGACTGCCCGAACCTTCCTCAACAGCCGAAACATCCACAACAACCCCATGACCATGGCCGACATGCCCAAGGCGGTCGGACGACTGCGCCAAGCGCTGGTGCGTGATGAACCCATTGTCGTCTACGGCGACTTCGACGCCGACGGCGTGACCTCCACCACCCTGATGGTGCAGGGTCTACAACTGCTGGGTGCGCGCAATGTCAAAGCCTACATCCCTAATCGCGTCGATGAGGGCTACGGTCTCAACACCCGCGCCATCGACGATTTATGCCACGAAGGTTACCGGCTCATCATTACGGTGGACTGCGGCATCCGGTCAATGGATGAGGTAGCGTATGCACGCAAGCTGGGTGTCGAAATTATCGTCACCGACCACCACTCACTGGGGCCGGAACTGCCCGACGCTTACGCTGTCATCAACTGCAAGCGCGAGGGCTACGCCGAGGACATGCTGGCCGGCGTCGGGGTGGCCTATAAGGTCATCGACGCGCTGCGGCTGGCAACCGAGGCCAACGGGCGCGGCGAGGAGCGCAACCGTGCGCGCAACTTCAACCTCGACCAGATGCTTGACCTCGTGGCGATTGGCACAGTGGCCGACCTGATGCCGCTCGACCGCGCCGAAAACCGGGCGCTCGTTCAACGCGGCCTCGATGTCTTGCGCCGCGCCGAACGACCCGGCATCCGGGCCCTGCTGGACGTGTCGAATGTGCCGCCCGCTGACGTGAACACAGGGACAATTGGCTTCGCGCTCGGCCCGCGCATCAATGCGGCAGGGCGTCTGGAAAGCGCCATGACCGCCTATGAACTGCTGACCGCACCAAACAGCGAGACCGCCGCCCTACTGGCAAACCGACTGCAAGACCTCAATATTCTGCGTCAAGAGAAGACCCGCGCCGCCCAAGACCTCATCCGGGGTGAACTGGGGGACATCGACTCGCACCCATTGATTTTCGCCGGACACCACGACCTCGAATCGGGTATCGTCGGGCTGGTGGCCGGGCGCTTGGTCGAGGAATATTACCGCCCATCCATCGTGATGGAACACGGCCTCGACGAAAGTCGCGCCTCGTGCCGCAGTATTCCCCAGTTTGACATCACCCGAGCCCTTGACCAGTGCGCCGACCTGCTGGTACGCCACGGCGGCCACGCACTCGCCGCCGGATTCACCGTCCGAAACGAGAACATCCCCGCGCTGCGTGAGCGCCTGCTCGACCTCGCCCAAGACGCCCTGCGCGGCCATGATGTCATGCCGACGTTAGAAATTGACGCCGCGCTCAACGTCCACGACCTCAACGAGGAGTTGGTGGCTGAACTTAACCGACTGGAACCGACCGGCAACGCCAACCGTCAGCCAGTGTTTATGGTGCGTCGCGCCCGCATCCTCGAATCGCGCACCGTAGGTAAAGAAGAAAAACACCTCAAGCTGCGCGTCGCCCGCGCCGGTCAGCCTGCGCTCGATGCTATCGGCTTCAACCTCGGTTACTGGGTCAACCAGATTGGCGACGAGGCCGACCTCGCCTTTACGCTCGAAATCAATGAGTGGAAAGAGCGCCGCAGTGTCCAACTCCGCCTAGAGGACGTGCGCCGCCCCGAAAAATAAAAAGAGGCTTGGCCGATAATGACCAAACCCCGGTGTACGGTCATTTCCCGCTCTGCGCTAACCGCCTGCGGGCTGGACAGTGCTACAATCGGGGTTGTCGAACACAATCCCGACTTGGAAGGTGAAGGCCTGCTCTAAGCGGGCGTTGTCCCACAAATTGAAGGGGACGGCGCAGTCGTAGCGCTTTTCACCTGCGTTAAACTTGAGGGTGTAGGTCTCGTTTCGCCCTGATTCGCGCTCACAGCCTAGACGAGTGGCTCCCCCACCGCAAGCCAGCGCTGGGTCAGGCCAACTGAGCGCTGTTTCTTTCGTGCCGGTATTACGCGCCGTGCGTGAGGGCGTCCAGCGGTTGACGACATACGAACATACGTAATCATAGACCGGCTCTTGGCGGTAGCGCGTCGTACACACACGCTGCTGGCGGAATGTGCCGTCACCTTGGTCAATCTGCTGCATACTACAGTCTTCGCCGTCGGGGACGCTGCGCGAGCCGACCTGTTCATAGCTGCGGCTGACCGAGTAGGCATCCACCGGCATGGACGTACACACGCTGCGCCCCGGCACAGCGCTGAAAGCGTCGATGCTGATGCTGCGCTCCCACTCAAACGCCTGCACCGTCCCAACCGTCTCACGCTTGGCAAAGATACTGAACAGCGCGAAACCAATGCCCGCCACGACCAATAAGATAATGCCGTACACCCACCACGGTCGCCCTTTTGCTTTGGGCGCGGGAGCGTTCAGGCCGCGAGCCTCAGCCAACTGGCGGGCGTCGCGGTCTTCCCGGTCAAATTTCTCGTTCATCCCACGGGTGCGCGTAGAAAGTTTCTTGGCGCGGGCGGCCTCGGTCTGCGGCGCGCCGCAGCGCGTGCAGAACTCGACATTCCCGGCCATCAACGAGTTGCACGAGGGACACATCTTGTCCTCGCCGACGAAAACATGGTCTTTGACGGCCACTTTCTCGTCATCGGAGGGGAAATAACGCCATTCGGGGTCTTGGGTCGCGCCGCAGGTCGGGCAGAATTTGTGAGTCTTGCCGAGCAGTTTTTCCGTGCCGCAGAACTTACAATCCCACAGCATTTCGTAAACGCCCTCGTCGTAGGTAGTCGTCTCGCCCACGCGGACAGGGGCAGGCGGCGTACTCGGCGCTGGGACGGCTTCCGGCGCTGGAACAGGGGGCGGCGTGACGCCCAACTGCTGGAGCTGGGCGCGCACCTCAGCGTTGGCCGGGTCAAGGCGCAGCGCCATCTGGAGACAAGCAATCGCGTCGTCGCGGGTCTCGACAGCCTGCGCCGCCAACAGCCATCCCTCGACGGTCGGGGTATCCTTTAAGACCAAATCGACCATCTGGCGCGCCGTGGCCTTGTCACCGCGCCCCAGCGCCGCCCGAACATCCTCCAACGTGTAATCGGTCATGGCTTACCCTGTTCCTGCCCTACCACTCTTCAGTCAGCTCGAAATCGCGTTCATCACTGCGCGGGTAGAAGCGCTTATGGACATCACCGAACTTGATGGTATGGTGGTCACTTTCCTCATAGCCGACGCTGCGCGTAATCACGCGGCGCTGCGGCCCCGCAATCAGTACCACGTCAGACTCAATCATACGACCGGGGAATACCACCATCCCAGACCCGATGCGACAGTTATGCCCCACCGCGCTGCCCAACACAATCTGGCCGACCGATTGCAGTTGGCCGTCAATATTGGCGGCGCGCATGGGCTTCTGGGCAATCAGGTTGAAGTCGGTGAACGTGCTGCCTGCGCCGACAAAGCTGTTGCGCCCGATTACGCACATCTGAAGACAGGTGTTTTGCGCGATGATGGTGTTTTCCATCACCTGCGTGAGATAAAGGGACGCTTTAAACGGCAGGAAGCAGTTATTCCCGACACTGCTCATCATCAGCGTGCAGCCCGCGTCAATGGTCACGTTATCGCCGATGGTGCAGTTGTCGAGGATGACGCCCGCCCCGATGGCGCAATTGTCGCCGATGGTGGCTGGCCCGCGGATGATAGCCGATGGGTCGATATCGCAGTTTTTGCCGATTTTGACCGCGCCGGACGCACTAAGGAGCTGTTTCTGGTCGATGACGGCGTGCCACAGCATCTTGAGGCGCTCGACCACGCTCTCGCTGATGGTCTTATCGAGACGTGAGGCGCGGGCAAAGTTGCTGAAGATGATGCTGGCAAAATAGATATGCACCCAGCTTTCGATGGACATCACAGAACGCATCGGGGCGTAGTGCGTCAGGTCGCCCTGCTTCATCGTCATGAAGTCGGGCACGGTGTAGAAGCCAATCTCGCGGGCGTCGCTGGGGACGACTACTGGTGTAATCTCTGGGGCATAGCCGTTGGGGAAATACCACAAGTCGCACAAGAACAAAATGCTGCGCGACGCCACATCCATCGTCACCTCAAACCCTTTGGTCAGGGGGACGGTGTAGGTATGGAAGGCTTTGTCACTGGCAGGGAAAGCGGCGCGGCAGGCCTTACCGGTCTTGCGCGCCTGATGCACAAAGTAAGCCAAAAACTCTTTGTCAAACCACAAGCTGTCACGGTAAACAACCGACTCGCCTTTTACCTGTGGCAAATCTTCGCGCCCGCGCAGGGTCGGCCCCAAGACCACCTGCGTCCCCATCACCTGCGCCACCACGTTTTCGAGGTGGATTTTCAGCGGTTCCACCCCGATAGTGAGCTGACTGGCCGGCTCGTTGAACGGCGGCACATGGCGCGTGTCTTCGATGATATACCGATACATCGGCATCGTTCGCCTCCTTTGACAACGGCTCGCCGCCGTTGGGATGATGTCGTATGATTACGACGCAAACAGGTCTGGGTTGCAAGCCGAGAAAGACCCCAGAACCACCGCGCCAAGCTCATCCCATGTAGTATAGAAGATGTGGCGAACTACCGCTACCGGATGGATACCTCGCCGGTCGTACCGGTGGGCGTATTCAAGAACTGGCGCAGCACCCCGTGGAACTGCTCTGGCTCGTCCATCATGACGAAATGGCCAGAGTTCTTGAACCAAGCAATCTGGCTGGTCGGCGCGTGCTGGCGCAGCACCTGCGCTTGGTTGGGGTGGACAATCTTGTCCTTGGGGCCGTAGATGCCCAAAATAGGAATGGTGAGCTGGCCGATGTGCGGGCGCAGGTCAACCCGGCGCAGCGTTGCAATCGACATGAAGAACGCCTCTGCGCCAATCTTCGAGACATCAGACACCATCATCTGGCTGAGGGTCTTGCCGTCGTTGGCTATCCAGTAGGCGTAGTATTTGAGGAACAGCAGCAGCAGTGAGGGGAACGTCCACATCACCCGCGCCGCCCAGTCATAGCCGCTGAGTTTGAGCAGCGGGGCCAGCGACGACCCCACAATCGGCGACCCGATGACCGAGACCTTCACCACCTGATGCGGGCGGGCAGCCGCCACGCCCAACGACACCGTGCCACCCATCGAGTGACCGACCAATGCGGCCTTCTGGATGCCCTGCCGGTCCATGAACTGGCCAACCGACGCGATGTACTGGTCAACCGTGAAGCGCTGGGCGCGGTCACGGCTCTCACCAAAGCCTAAGTGGTCGAGCGCATAGAAGCGGAACTCGTTGGAAAGTTCTTCCAACGTCCGACGCCACAAGGCCCATGAGCCAAGCCACCCGTGCAGGAGCAGCACCGGGCGGCCTCGGCCTAACGTTTCGTAGTGGATATTGCCCTGATCGGTAACGAGGGTTGGCACAGGTGTCTTTCTCGGCGGTTGGGAAGAGGGTTACTCTTCCATCTCCTCAAGGATGGCGTACAGCAGTTCCAGCAGCACATCGCGGACGCTGGAGCGGTCACGCGCCACGCACGGCAGCAGCTTGACCTCCGGGTCAATCCGCAGCGCAATCCGCAGGTCATCGGGTGACCATGCTTCCGGGTGGTCCTGCTTGTTGGCGGCCACCACATACGGCGTCGGTGCATAGGCGCGGAAGGTCTCTAGGATGCTCTTGGCCTCGCGGAAGGTCTCTGGCTTGCTGCTGTCCACCATCACGATGAACCCCAGCATACCCTCGGCTAAGATTTCCCACATGAAGTCGAAACGCCGCTGACCGGGCGTCCCAAACAGGTACAGCACCAGATCATCGTCAACGGTAATGCGGCCAAAGTCCATCGCCACCGTCGTTGCGCCCTTCTCACGACGCTCCGCCTCGGTTGTCACCTCACGCTCGGTCGAGACCACGTCGATCTCGCTGATGGAGCGGATGAACTCGGTCTTGCCAGAACTGTATGGCCCCGTGATGACCATTTTGACTGTCTGCATCGTGCCAGCCCATGCTTTCTGATAAGTTGCCGATCCATGCGTGTAAACACACGCTTCATAAAACTAGGTTCAGTGTAACGCGGGTTGCCCCATAGAACAATAGAGGCGTTGCGCGAACGTCAGCTTAACGACTTCAATTTGTCAATTAAGCGGTTAACCACCTGCCGCTGGACGACCTGCGGCTGAGCGCGTTTGCTGCTGGCCGCGACCGGCGGCTTGGTCGTGGTCGGGCGGACAATCTCGACCAACCCCGCCTGTTCTAAGCCGTAAACAATGCGCCGGATGTCGTTTTCGGTCATATTGTTGGCTTTGGCAATCTGGCGGATGGTGTTCTTTGGGTTGACGAACTGCACCACGCGCCACTCCTCGACGCTGAGATGGACGCCCGCGTACTTTTCTTTCGGGTTCTCTGGGAAGCGCAGACACAGGTCGAGGTTATCGATGTGTTTGGAAATCTCTTCCAGCTTCTCCAATCGGCGTGCGCCCTCGATGATGACGTTCTGGAGGTCAATCGGCACGAGGATACGGTCTGCCGCGTCGATATTGACGTTTTCCTCAAACCGGAACGGCTCGCGGTTCCATCCCATCACGCTGTAGACGATTTCGAGGACATACTGCTGAACACATGCCACGATGTCGTTGCGGTTGACGTAGTTTGCGCCAATGAGGCGCATCGCCAGTGCTTTGTCGCCCGTCCCTTTCGCCCGTTCACGCAGCACCTTCGCCTGCGCTTCACTGAGCTTGCCACCCTTGTTCAGCACGGCAATCAGGTCGTTAAGCTGCCCCGCCGACGAGGCATAAACCAGCTTACCGGCGCGGAACAAGACTTGGGCGCGCTCCTTCCCCGGCTGGATTTTCTCGTTGCCGTTGGCGTCTTTATCGCCAGTCGGGACACCCTCGAAAATCCTGAGGACGCCGGTGCGACCCGACAGGTTGATTAGGTTAAGCAGTTGTGTTGTACTAAAGTCGCGCAAGTTGCCTTGAATGGGCATCCAATTACCCTCGTTTCAATAGGCCGTCATGGCCTGAATGACACGCCCTCAGGTGGTATGTACCAGAATTATAGTATGTGCCGTAACACGGCGTCAACTTACCCGGCCTTAACGCATCCCGACCCAGCCAAGTTATCAATCTCTGCCGCGCTAAACCCCCAACCGGTCAGCACGTCACGAGTGTCCTGACCATACCCCGGAACGGCGTTTTTGACCAGCGGTTGCCTGCCATCCAAGCGGACTGGGGCGCGTAGCCAAGGTGTGCCATCATCGAACACACCCAACGCTCCGCGTCCACCAAATACCGCCGACTGATGAATGTCCCCCGGCGGGCGCACGACACTGAAGCAGCAGTCTGCATCACTGAGGAGTATATCCCATTCGTGTGCTGTCCGCCCAGCAAACAGCGCGGCCAGTTCGCCCGCCAGCCACGCCTGACGGTCGGGTTTACCGTGCGCCGTGACCCATTCCGGTCGGCCAACC
>JALONW010000137.1 GCA_025454725.1 Anaerolineae bacterium | reverse complement strand
GTGCTGGCAACAAACTTCCCGGCCTTGACCAACGGCGCGAGGCGCTCGGAAGGGATGTCGGCGATGTAGCTGTGGCCGCTGTTGAGCTGGGCCACTTTGTCGGGCAGCACGTCGATACCGACGACGGTAAAGCCCGCCTCGGCGAACTCGACCGCCAGCGGCAGGCCGACGTAACCGAGGCCGATGATGCCGATGCGCGCCTCGCGGGTGTTCAAGCGCTGCATCAGCGTGTCGTAATGCGTCATAGTGAGGTCCTTCTGCGGGACTATGGACGGAACATCCCGCATTATAGGCCGGTTATGGGCGGGGGTTCAATGGGGGCGGTTGCGCCGTCACCTATCATCTATCCCTCACCCCGAAATAACGCTTTTGGTACGCCCCGGTCGGCTTGGCGTTTGACCCTACCCCTTCGGTTAGGTACACTTATCCGGTTTTAGATGCGCGCCGGTTATAGCCCGGTGCATAGATTGAGTTGAGGAACCCTCAATGGCACGACTCACGAAAGAGACGCTGCTCGATTGGTATCGGCAGATGGTGCTGATTCGCCAGTTCGAGACGCGCTGCGACGAGCTTTACCAGAACAAGACGATTACGGGCGTCTACATGCACCTTTACAGCGGCCACGAGGCCACTGGAGTGGGTGCGCTGGCCGCGCTTGGGCCAGAAGACCATGTGATTACCGCCTACCGCGACCACGGCCACGCGCTCATCCGGGGTGTCCACCCCAACCCGATTATGGCTGAAATGATGGGCAAGAAGACTGGCGTCAGCGGCGGTAAGGGCGGCAGTATGCACATCGCCAGCCGCCAGCACAATATGTGGGGCGGCTACGCCATCGTCGGCGGCCACCTGCCGCTGGCGGCGGGCATCGCCTTCGCCAGCCAGTACAATGACCGCCCAGAAGTAACCATCAGCTTCATCGGTGACGGCGCGAGCAACAATGGCTACTTCCACGAGGCGCTGAATATGTCGGGCGTGTGGAAGCTGCCGGTGGTGTGGATTATCGAAAACAACTTCGTGGCAATGGGGACGCGCATTGAGGACAGCACGGCCCAAACCGAGCTGCACAACCGCGCCATCGGTTACGGCATCCGCGACGGCGGGCGCATCGACGGGCAGGACGTGTTTGCCGTCTATGATTCGGTCAGCGAGGCGGTGAAATACGCCCGCGAGGGCAACGGCCCCGTCCTCATCGAGTCCATCACCTACCGTTACAAGGGTCACGGCGTCAGCGACAAAACCTACGATAAGCGCTTCGCCGACGAGTTGGCCGAGTGGCGCGACAACAAGGACCCCATCGAACTGCTGCGCCGCCAGCTCCAGAAGAAGTTCAAGAACATCGACCCAGAGCTGGCGAAAATTGACGCTGCCTGCCAAGCCGCCGTGGATGAGGCGACCGAGTACGCCATCAACAGCCCAGACCCCACCTACGAAGACCTGATTAGCAACGTATACGTCGAGGAATAGCCCGCGATGGCCGCAAAAAATATCCCAATGCGCGAAGCGCTCCGTAACGCCCTGCGCGAGGAGATGCTCCGCGATGAGCGCGTGTTCGTCATGGGTCAAGAAGTCGGTGTCTGGCAGGGGACGCACCGCGTCACACAGGGCTTGCTAGAAGAGTTTGGCCCTAAGCGCATCAAAGACACCCCTATCAGCGAAATGGCGATTGCTGGCCTCGCGGTTGGCGCGGCGATGGCGGGCTTGCGCCCAGTCGCCGAGATGATGACCATCAACTTCGCCTTTCTGGCGTTGGATGCCATCGTCAACCACGCTGCCAAGATTCACTATATGTTCGACGGCCAGTTCCGCGTGCCGTTGGTCATCCGCGCCGCGTCGGGCTGGGGCAACCAAGCCACTGCCACCCACAGCCATACGCCGGAGCCGATTTTCGCCCACTTCCCCGGTATGTGGGTCGCCACCCCGTCGAATGCCAGCGACGCTTACGGCATGTTGAAGGCGTCCATCCGCAGCGAAAACCCGGTGTTGTTCAGCGAGAGCATCGCGCTCTACTCGCGCCCTGCCCCGGTCGTGACTGATGACCCCGATTTTGTCCTGCCCATCGGCAAGGGCGAGATTAAGCGCGAGGGCAAGCACGTCACACTGGTGGCTTACGCCCGCGGCGTCGAGTGGTCGCTTCAGGCCGCCGCTGAACTCGCCAAGGAAGGCATCGAGGCCGAGGTGGTTGACCTGCGCTGGCTGCGCCCGCTGGATATCGACCTCGTTTTGGAGAGCTTTAAGAAAACCAACCACTGTGTGGTGGTCGAGGAAAGCCTCCCGATGTACAGCTTCGGCAGTGAGATTGCCGCCCAGATTCAAGACAAGGGGTTCGACTACATGGACGCGCCGGTCAAGCGCGTCAGCGCGATGGACGTGCCGCTGCCGTTCGCCAAGGACATCGAGCTGATGGCGCTGCCCAACGCCCAGAAGGTCATCGACGCCGTGAAGGAGATTCTGTAAACCATGACCGACATTACCCTCAGCATGGACGGCCTGCTGCTCAACTGGGTTAAGCAGGTCGGTGACAGCGTGAAGAAGGGCGACATCATCGCCGAATTTGAGGCCGACAAGGCCACCGTCGAAGTTGAATCACCTGCCGACGGCACCATCAGCGAGCTGATTGGCGAAGTCGGCGCAGAACTGCGCGCCGGGACGGTCATCGGCAAGCTGGGCGCGGGCGGCGCGGCTGCCCCTGCTAAGACCGAGGCCGCGCCCAAGGAAGAGGCCAAGCCCGCAGCCGAAGAAAAGCCTGCCAAGGCCGAATCTGAGGCCAAACCCGCCGCTGCTACCCCTGCCGCCTCGGTGACCGAGGACGGGCGCGTCAAGGCGTCGCCGCTGGCGCGTAACATCGCCAAGGACAAGGGCATCGACCTCAGCCAAGTGGCCGGGACCGGGCCGAATGGCCGCATCACCAAGGCCGATGTCGAAGGCTTCGAGCCGTCGGCGGCCAAGCCTGCCGCTGCTGCCGCGCCGTCGGCTGCCCCTGCCGCGACCGGTGGCGTCGGCCTCGATTCGGCCAGCATCCCGCTGGTGCGCCTGCGCGCCGCCCCTGCCGCCAGCGATGAGGTCGAGTTAATCGAGCCGTCGCGGATGCGGAAGGCCGTCGCCCTCGGCACGACCGAGAGCAACCAGCAGATTCCGACCTTCTTCGTCACCAGCGAAATCGACCTCGACCCGCTGCTGGCGCTGCGCGCCCAGATTAACGCCCAGATTGGCGAGAAGGGCGTCAAGGTCAGCGTCAACGACATGATTGTCAAGGCCGCCGCCCTGACCCTTCGCGAGTTCCCCAACCTGAACTCGCACTACTACGGCGACAAAATCGCCCGCTACAAGCACATCAACATCGGGATTGCGGTTGCCCCGGCCACCGGCGGCGGCGTGATTTACGTCGTGGCGAAGGACGCTGACAAGGTGGCGCTGGGGACGCTGGCAGCTACCAATAAAGAGATGATTGAGCGCGCCCGTGAACTCAAGCTCAAGCCGGAAGACACCCGCGGCGCGACCTTCTCGACCAGCAACCTCGGCCCCTACGAAGTAGACCAGTTTACCGCCGTCATCAACCCGCCGGAATCGGGCGTGATTGCCATTGGCTCTGGCCGCAAGGTCGCGGTCATCAAGGCCGACGGCACGATTGGCGCTGGCACGCGGGTCAAGATTACCCTGAGCGTTGACCACCGCGTCAGCGACGGCGCAGAGGGCGGGCAGTTCATGTTCCGCCTCAAGAACCTGATTGAAAACCCGATGCAGCTACTGCTCTAAGGAGAGACCCCGGTGACAGAAGCAACCCCAGCCCTCCAGCAGCTCGCCATCAACGCCATCCGCGTGCTGTCGATTGACGCCATCCAGAAGGCCAACAGCGGCCACCCCGGTCTTCCGATGGGCGCTGCGCCGATGGCGTACACCTTGTGGACGCGCCACCTGCGCCATAACCCCGCCGACCCCAAGTGGCCAGACCGTGACCGCTTCGTGCTGAGCGCGGGTCATGGGTCGATGCTGTTGTACTCCCTGCTGCACCTGACCGGCTACGATGTCAGCATGGACGACATCAAGAGCTTCCGCCAAATCCACAGCAAGACCCCCGGCCACCCCGAAAACTTCATGACCCCCGGCGTCGAGACCACCACCGGCCCGCTGGGTCAGGGGGCGGGCAACGCGGTCGGTATGGCGCTGGCGGAGTGTATCCTCGCCAATGTCTTCAACCGCGACGGTCACACCATCGTCAACCACTATACCTATGCGCTGGTGGGTGACGGCGACCTGATGGAGGGCGTGTGCATTGAGGCGTCGGCGCTGGCCGGTCACTGGGGGCTGGGCAAGCTGGTCTTCCTGTACGACTCCAACGACATCACGCTGGACGGCCCCGCCGAAATGACCTACACCGAAGACATCGCAGTGCGCTATCAGTCGATGGGTTGGCAGGTGCTGACGGTCGAGGACGGCAACGACCTCAACGCCATCGACGAGGCGCTCAAGACCGCCCAATCCCAGACCGACCAGCCGTCGTTCATCATCGTTAAGACGGTCATCGGCTACGGCAGCCCGAACAAGGCCGGGACGAGCAAGGCGCACGGCTCCCCGCTGGGCGCGGACGAAATCGCCTTGACGCGGCAGGCTTACGGCTGGACGGCGGAGCCGTTCACCCTGCCGGGCGAGGTGGTCGAACACTTCCGCACCGCGCTGGACGACGGCGCAGAACTTCAGGACGCATGGCAGGCCAAGTTTGAGGCATGGCGGGCGGCCTTCCCCGACCTCGCCGCGCAGTGGGACGCCCTGCACCGGGGCGAACTGCCGTCCGGCTGGGATGCCGACATCCCGGTCTATGCGGCGGGCAAGGCAGTAGCCACACGTATTACCAGCGGTGAAGTCTTGAACGCCATCGCCAAGCACCTGCCGACCATGGCGGGCGGTGACGCCGACCTCGCGGGCAGCACCAAGACCCTGCTCAAGGGCGTCGAGGAGACGCGCAAGAATAAGGTCGGGCGTAACATCCGCTTTGGCGTGCGCGAACACGCGATGGGTTCCATCGTCAACGGCTTGGCGCTCCACGGCGGCATCGCCCGCCCGTACAGCGCGACCTTCCTGACGTTCAGCGACTACATGCGCCCGGCCATGCGTCTCGGCGCGCTGATGAAGGCCAAGACGCTCTACATCTTCACCCACGACAGCATCGGCCTCGGTGAGGACGGCCCGACCCATCAGCCCATCGAGCATGTGATGAGCCTGCGGCTCATCCCCAACCTGTACGTGTTCCGCCCCGGCGACGCCAACGAGACCTCAGCCGCCTACCGCGCCGCGATGGTAGTCGATGGCCCCGCCGTGATGTGTTTCACCCGCCAAGACCTGCCCATCCTCGACGACGCCGAGCGCGTCCAAGAGGGGGCAGCGCACGGCGGCTACACGCTGGCCGACTGTGAAGGAACGCCGCAGGTCATCTTGTTGGCGACCGGCAGTGAAGTCGCCATCGCGCATGACGCCTACAAGCAGCTCATCAACGATGGCGTGAAGGTGCGCTTGGTCTCCATGCCGTGCTGGGAACTGTTCGAGGACCAAGACCCGGTCTACCGCGAGTCAGTGCTGCCCAAGGCCGTCACAAACCGCGTGAGCATTGAGGCGGGCGTGACGACTGGCTGGCAGAAGTATGTCGGTTCGGCGGGCGTCGCCATCGGCGTTGACCACTTCGGCGCGTCAGCCCCGTATGAGGTGCTGTATGCCGAGTTCGGCCTGACCGCCGAGCGCGTCGTATCAGCGGCGAAGGGTCTGCTGGGCAAGTAGGCGAACTCAGGGGCGCAGCGTGCTGCGCCCTCCATTAACCCTATCCAAACACAAAACAGCCGCCACCCCATGAAGGGACGGCGGCTGATTGTGCCAGAGTGATATTTGGCGGGATGGCGTCGTGAACTAGGCGTTCTCGACGACGAAAACGGTCTTGCCGCGATATGTGCCACACTTCGGGCAAACGCGGTGGGCAATCTTGTACTCACCGCAGTTCTCGCAGGCGACCAAGTGCTTCAAGCTCAGGGCATCGTGTGCGCGGCGGCGGTCACGACGGCCCTTAGAAACTTT
The DNA here is from genome assembly GCA_025454725.1 of Anaerolineae bacterium. Taxonomy (GTDB): domain Bacteria; phylum Chloroflexota; class Anaerolineae; order Aggregatilineales; family Phototrophicaceae; genus Flexicrinis. The sequence goes on along the minus strand of JALONW010000137.1, from coordinate 3,269 downwards.
ACGCTTCGGTAGGGGACCCATCGGGTGTCTCCTCGTTCTAAGGCTCTCAAAAAGAATAGCCCGCTGGGCTATTGCATAGTGGCAGAATTATAGGAGCGCATCGGGTGGGTGTCAAGACAGCGGACGGCAATCAGCCTACGGTATTGGTGATTGGTGCGGGAACGGCGGGCATTGTCACCGGTTATTTCCTGCAACAGCGCGGAATCGCCTACCAAATCATCGACCAAGCCCAGACGGTCGGCGCGACGTGGGCGGGGCTGTATCCGTCGCTGAAACTGAACACCTCGCGCTATTTCAGCCACCTGCCGGGCAAGCGTTTCCCGCGCAGTTGGGGCATTTTCCCCACCGCCAAGCAGTACCACCAGCATGTCAGCGACTTTGTGGCTGAACACCGGCTCAACGTCCGGCTCGGCGTATGCGTCCATTCGGTCACGCCCGAAAACGTCGGCTACCGGGTCGAGACCTCCGAGGGGTCGGCGTGGTATCCGGTGGTCGTGCTGGCGACTGGGCGCTTCAGCAACCCCTACACCGCCCCCATCCCCGGCTTAGACACATTCGCAGGGATAAAATTACACGCGCATGATTACACCCATCCCGACCAGCTCGCGGGCTTGCAGGTGATGGTGGTCGGCAGCGGCCCCAGCGGGATGGACATCGCCATTGAGACCGGCGCGCACAATGCCCCGGCCAAACCCACCCTGCTGGCGATGCGGACGGGCATCACGCTCAAGCGGCGCTATCCGTTGGGCATCAGCAAACACGGCTGGATGCTGCTGACCGACCGACTGCCAAACGGTTTGCGGCGGCGTGTGTTGGACTGGGTGGAAGACCATTTCAGCGACTACCCGCCCCAGCGCCTCGCCCAGATAAAGACCCCGCCGCCCGGCCAAGCCAGCTCCGCCGCCTCGACCCGTGGGCCAGAACTCATCGAGGCGGTCGAGCGCGGCGACGTGATTTGTGTGGACGCACCAGCGCATATCCATCCCCATCACATCACGCTGGCGGACGGGCGCGATGTGCCGGTCGAGGCGCTGGTGGTCGCCACTGGCTACCGCCCGGCGCTGGGCTTCCTGCGCGGCATCACCATCACGCCCGATGACCAAGGCTGGCCTGCGCGCTTCAACAGTCGCCCCTACCCCATCGACTACCGGCGGCTGGCCTACCGGGGGACGTATGCCATCGGCACAGACATTGACGCCCAGTTTAAGCCCCTTCTGCGCGAGGTGGACAGCCACGCCGGGCTGTTCCACGTCGGGCTGTACTATAAGGGACGCGGCACGCTCTATAACATCAACGTCGAGGCCGAAGTCGCCGCCGCACAGATTGCGGCACTGCTCGGCGGGTAATCGTCAGCCCGCCAGCGCCGCGAAGCGCGACAGAATCGGGGCGAGGGTCGTCAAGCCCTCACCTGACGCTGAGTTATATTCGGTGAGGCTCATACCAATGACCTTGAACCGGGCGCGCAGCGCATCAGCGAGGGTGGTTACGTCCTCAACGCTCAGGCCGCCCGGCGCGGGGAACGGGACGTGCGGGAAAATGGTCGGGTCAAGCGAGTCGAGGTCAATGTGCAGGTAGACCTGCCGGAATCCTACTGCTGAGATGGCCTCAATGAGCGCGCTAACCGCGCCGGGGTCGCGCTGGGGGTGAAACACCGGAATCTGCTTGGCCTGCACATAATCCAACTCTGGCGGGTCAAATTCGCGCACCCCGACCATAAAGACCTGCGTCGGCGCTAATCGGTCAGGAGCCAGCAGTCTCATATCCGAGTCGCCTTCGGCCAGCAAAACGCGCAGTGGCATCCCGTGGAACGACGCGCTGGGCGAGGTCTGCGGGGTGTTCAGGTCGGCGTGACCATCCACCCACACCAGCGCGAGGTCGCGGCTGTGGACACTGTTCAACCAGCCAACCGACGTAACCTCAATGCCACAGTCGCCACCCACGGTAAAAACAGTCTGAGCGTTTTGGTCGGCCAAGATTTTCCGCGCCCGCGCCAACTGGTCAAGGATTGCGCGCCGGGCGATGATGCCTTTCTCAACCGGCAGTGCATCCGACGGGTCGAGCGCCACATCTGCCCATTCTGTGAGACCAAAATCGGCCTCCAAATGTTGGCGCAGGCGCAGTGCTCCCGCCGCCATGTCGGTCGGGAACCCGACCCCTTGCCATTGCGGAAAAAACAGGTTGGTCATGCGTGCTGTCCTCCTCAAAAGTCGCGCAAATGTGCTATATTGTAAGCCATTACGGTTTGTCTACCAAACGAGAGGCTACTGTACATGATTGTCATGGAATTCGACGGCGAAATCATCTACTGGCGTGGGCCAGCCCCGTGGTATTTCGTCACCATGCCCGACGCCGAGAGCGAGGAGCTGAAAGCCATGTCGTCGATGCTGACCTACGGCTGGGGCGTCATCCCGGTGACGGTGCAGGTCGGGCAGACCACATGGACAACCTCACTGTTCCCGAAAGAAGGGCGCTACCTCGTGCCGATTAAGGCCGACATCCGCAAGGCGGAAGGGCTGGAAGAAGGCGACCATATACCCCTCACCCTCACCTTTCACCTGCGCGACTGATTACCGCCCAATCGACTCGCGGACGCGCTGGGGCAAAGCGGGCGCAATCAGCGCCCATTCCGCCGCGTCGAGGGGGTTTAGCCGCCACAGGAAAAAGCCATATACCAGTGTTCCAGTCAGCGCAGCCTGCCAGACCCCAATCAGCGGTGTAAGGATGGTCACGCTGAACAGCATCACGCCAGCGGCGGCGTAGGGCTTCCACAGCATCTTCCACCACGCCACGCGCTGCCCCGTCCCGCGCTCGATTAAGAGCGCAAACGGGATGAACAAAATCAGCTCGCTGAAGATGGTCGTCACCGCCGCCGCCGCAAACCCATACTGCGGGATAAACATCAGGTTGGTGATGATGTTAAACGCGCAGGCCGCCACAAACGCCCACGTCACGCGCCGCTGAAGGTCGAGGGCGACCAGCGCGTACTGGGTCAGGCTGTTCATCCAGCCGATGGGGATGCTCCACACCATGATTTGCAGCGCCAGCGCGCCGTCGGGGAGGTAGGCCGTCCCCGCCAAAATCAGGGTCAGTGGCTCGGCCAGCGCCGAAAATAAAACAGCAAACGGGAGCGCGACACACACCAGCAGCTTAATCCCCAGCCGATACGTCCGCAGGAAGGTCGATTTATCGGGTTCGCTGGCTTGGCGGCTGAGGGTCGCCATCAGTGCTTGGGTGAAAAACGCCGGGACGACGTTAATCGCCAGCAGCCA
>JALONW010000513.1 GCA_025454725.1 Anaerolineae bacterium | reverse complement strand
GTTTTGGTAAATCGTGCGCATGGTGGCGCGGCTGAGGGCGACCGCCCGCGAGACTGCCCGCAGGTCGCCGCTGACCAACGTCACGTCTGACGCCTCCATCGCAATGTCCGTCCCCGTGCCGATGGCGATACCGACATCAGCTTGGGTCAGCGCCGGGGCGTCATTGATGCCGTCTCCGACCATGGCGACCACGCGGCCACCGTCTTGCAGCGCCTTGACCTGTTCGGCCTTTTGACCCGGCAGCACCTCCGCCAGCACATGGTCGATACCGACTTCGCGGGCGATGGCCTGCGCCGTCAGCGCGTTGTCGCCGGTCATCATCACGACCTCAATCCCCTGCGATTTCAGCGACGCAATTGCCTCACGCGAGCCTTCCTTGACCGTATCGGCGATGCCGACCATGCCGACCAGCGCATCATCGACCAGCGCCAGCACGACCGTCCGTCCCTGCGCTTGCAGCGACTCAATCTGCTGTTGGACGGCACTCAAGTCATGCCCGTGTTCGGTGACAAAACGTGGGCTGCCGACGCGGACGGTCTTACCGTCCACCACGGCGCGGATGCCCCGCCCCGATTCGGCCTCGAAGTCTTCCGGCTGCGCCAGCGTAATCCCCTGTTCGTTGGCGTAGCGGACGACCGCCTGACCCAATGGGTGTTCACTGCCGCGTTCCGCCGTCGCCACCCAGCGCACCAGCGCCGACTCCTCGACGCCGCCCAGCGCGACCACCTCGGTGACGCTCGGCTCACCACGGGTAATCGTGCCAGTCTTGTCCATCACCACGACCTGAAGTCGCTTGGCGCTTTCGAGTGCCTCACTGTTCTTGAACAGGATGCCCATCTCTGCGCCGCGCCCGGTCCCGACCATGATGGCCGTCGGCGTCGCCAAACCCAGCGCGCACGGGCAGGCAATCACCAGCACGGCCACCGCGTTGACCAGCGCCGCTGTAAACCCCACCTGACCAATCACCAGCCAGCCAAGGAAAGTCAACGTGGCCAGCACCAAGACAACCGGCACGAACACACCCGACACCCGGTCAGCGACGCGCTGGATGGGCGCTTTTGACCCCTGCGCCTGCTCGACCAAGCGGACAATCTGCGCCAGTGCGGTCTCTGCGCCGACCTTGCCCGCCTCGACCACCAGCCGCCCCTGCTTATTGATGGTCGCGCCGATGACCTCGCTGCCCGGCTCTTTGTTGACCGGCAGACTCTCGCCCGTCAGCATCGACTCATCGACCGAAGAGCGACCATCAATCACCCAGCCATCAACCGGGATACGCCCGCCGGGACGAACGACCACCTGTTCACCGACACGCACCGCCTCGATGGGGACTTCGATTTCCTCACCGTCGCGCAGGAGCGTAGCGGTTTTAGGAGCCAAGCCCATCAGCTTCTTCATTGCCTCGCTGGTGCGACCCTTGGCCCGCGCCTCAAGCCACTTGCCCAGTGTAATCAGCGTCAAAATCACCGCCGAGGTCTCAAAGTAGACATGCGCGCCGATTTCCGCGACGTTGAACAGCATCCCGAACAGCACAGCGATGCTGTAGAGGTAGGCCGCCCACGACCCAATCGCAATCAGCGTGTCCATGCCGGTCATGCCGTTGCGCGCTGCCTTCCACGCGCCGACCGTGTACTGCCGCCCGACGATGAGCTGAACCGGTGTGGCGAGGGCGAAAAAAACGAACGGCCACCCCGCCCACAGCAGCCAATCCAGCGCGGGGGTCGGACCAGCCATGCCGCCGCCCATGATGTGTTCAGCCATGTCCAGCCCCATGAAGCTCGCCATGTACAGGTCACGCCCCATGCTGAGAATGAACAGCGGGAGGGTGAAGGCTGCGCCGATGAGGAACATGCGCCATTGGCGGTTGACCTCGGCCTCACGGGCGGCGCGCTCCACATCTTCCGGCGCAACCGCGTCGGTCAGGTCGAGGACGCCGTAACCGGCCTTCTCGACCGCCTGAATCAGGCCGGGGCGCTGAATCAGGTTGGGCTGGTAGGCCACCGTCGCCCGCTCAGTAGCGAGGTTCACGCTGACCGAGACCACCCCACTTTGGCGCGAGAGCGCCCGCTCGACATTGCGGACACAGCTCGCGCACGTCATCCCCGTAATTGGGAGTTCAATCTGCCTGCTTGATGCTTCCATCGCTGCACATCCTTCCGTTTTTTACCTGCCACCATCGTAGCAGGCTGTATATCGAACGCCCATGCGCCAAACGGCGCGATTTAGGGCTTCTAGTTGAGTAACGAGTGATGAGTGATGAGGGCTATGACGCCACATCTAAACATGCTGGTCACAAAGGCGAAGGTGTTGATATAAACAGCACCTTATATTCTTTGAAGCACGATTCCGCCCGCTCCTTACCGAACACTCAGCCGAAACCCGCCATTTAGCGGGTGGGCTAAGGCAGCTAATCCGCGATACTGGGGTCAGCGGTTTAGCTTAAACAGGAGATTGACCGATGAAACAGATTTTGGGGATTTTAGCGCTGTTTTTGGCCGTAACGGTGGCCGCGCCAGTGACCACTGCTGACGCGCCAACCGATGGGCGGGTCGGGCGCGCCGAACTGCGCTACATGGAAGGCATGATTGACCATCACCAGATGGCGATTGATATGGCGCTGGACTGCCTCGCCCGTGAGGACATCTCGGACGCGCTGCGGGCGGAGTGTCAGAACATCCTCGATGCCCAGCAGCCGGAAATCGAGCAGATG
>JALONW010000136.1 GCA_025454725.1 Anaerolineae bacterium | reverse complement strand
CGGAACAACAATTCGTGCTGATAGTCCGGCCAATTGAGCTGTCCGGCGATGTATTCCGCCGTAGAGGGGATGACCTGTGTCATCCCTTTTTCGCCTGCCGCCGCCGTCGCGTAAGTGTCGAACAGGCTTTCAGCGCGCATCAGACTGTAGAGCAGGAATGGGTCGAGTTGGTACGGCTCGACCGCCGCCGCGATGAGGTCGGGGTAGGGAGTCGGGAAGCGCATCCGGGCGATGAATCCCGGTGCGGTTAGGGTGGCCGCGCCGCCCGCCGTAATCAGGTTGGCGGCGGCCTGCTGCGACGGGTAGTACGCACCTAGGTCGCGGAGCGCCAGCGCCATCCCGTACAGCGCCGCACCCTCGGAGGCAAACACGCCCAGCGCTTCGACAAATTCGGTTTCAGCGGCGGCGAACTGACCCAACGCCCACAGTTCCGCACCGCGCCGCCATGCTGGGTCTGCGAGGACATTTTCTGGCAGTGCGCCCAGCGGTGTCTCTGGCGGCAGATTAAAGGTTGTCCGCACCCATGCCTCAGCCTCGGCGCGGTCATCGGGCATCGCTGCAGCGGTGAAGACCGAGAACGGGCGGACATTGACGGCCTGTTCTCGGATACGGGCGGCGACGTAACCGTCGGGGTTGGCGTTGACGGCGGCGGCCAGTGCCGTCTGGGCGGCGTCGGCGGCCCCGCGCTGGGCGGCAAGGCGTCCGGCCTGCCAGTAGGCATTGGCCGCTGTCTCGCCCGATGACAGCGCCGCCGTCCGGTTATACCACTGCTCGGCTTGGGCGGTGTTGCCCGCCGCCATCGCCGCCGCTGCTGCGATAGGCGCGCCGCTGGCGGCCTGCGCGCTGGTCGGGTAGAGCTGGTTCAGGCGCTCAAAGACCTGCAAGGTCTCGGTGGTGCTGCCCAGTTCCGAGTATAGGAATCCCGCCCGCCAGAGTGCCTCAGCGGCGGTGGTCGGCAGGTTGCTGTAGGTCTCGGCAATGTTGAGGTAGGTGTTAATCGCCTCTGCGGTGTCGCCGCTCTGGAACTGGGTGCGACCCTGTTCTAACAGCGCATTCCCGAACAGCGGGCTGGTTGGGTATTGTTCGACGATGGTGCGGAAGGCGACCTGCGCGGCGGTCGGGTTGCCGACGGCGCGGTAGGCTTGGCCGAGGAACAGGTGCAGCTCCGCCGGGATGTCCATCAGGATGACGGTGGTGGTGTGGTCGTTGAACGCCTCGATTGCGCCTGCGAAATCTTCGGCGTAGAAGTAGGCGCGGCCCCGGTCGTAATCTGAGACAGCCACACCCAGTTCAGCCAAGACACCCAGCGCGGTCAGCGCGGCGGGCGTGTCGATATAGGTCTCGAACACATTCCGATAGCGCAGCGGCGCACCGGCATCGCCAGCGGTGCGGGCGGCCTCAGCGGCGCGCAGCGCAATGTCGGACAGGTAGAGCCGGTTCTGGGCGCTGGCGAGGATAGCGTCGTATTCCGCCACAGCGCGCATCGGCTCACCCAGTGACAGATAAACCTGTGCGGCGCGTTCGCGCAGCGCCAGCCACGGTGTCAGCGCCCGGCCCGCCCCGGTCGCTTGGTCATACGACGCCAGCGCATCGGCGCGCATGTCCAGCGCGAGGAAAGCGTCCGCGATTCGCTCGTGGACGTAGCTGTCAATCACACCGGGGCGCAGCGTGAGATACTGGCGGTAGTCGTTGATGGCGGCGGTCCAGCGCGATAGGCCGAGATTGGCCTCCCCACGCAGGAAATAGGCCGAGGTCGCGCCGGGCTGGTCGGGGTAGCGTTCCAGCGCTGTGTTAAGGGTGTTTCGGGCGGCCTCGAACAATCCATCACGCAGCGCGACCTCGGCAGACCCAGCGGCAGCCGCCAGCACTTGGTCGGGCGCAGCGTCGGGCGCGGCCAAAATCAGGTCATACAGGCGGCGCGCCTCGTCGTGGTAGCCGTCGTGGGCAGCCTTCCATGCCTGTCCCAGTGCCTCGGATGGCGGGAGTGGGATGGCGGTCGGCGGAGGCGTGACGGTCGGCGCGAGGGTGGCCGTCGGTTGGTCGGTTGGGACGGCCTGCGCCGCCAGCGCCTCGGTGGGCGCGGGGGATGGGGTGACGGCGGGCAGCGGCTCGGCGTTGAGCGAACAGCCGACCAGCGCACAGGCCAGCACGAGAACGGTCAGGGGGTGGGTGGTCGGTTTGGTAGTCATCATACGCTGATTATCACCACGCGCTGCGCCTGCCGTCAACCGCGCCACCCCCACGGAATCATGACGGGATGGAATTACACCGCCACCACGCGCACCGCCGTCCCCCACGGGTCGGACGCCTCAAAGCCGCCGGGGATGTCGCGAGTAGCGATGCCCGCCCCGTTCAGCCGCCCCTCGACTTCCATTACGTCATCGGCGGATGGGAGTTCGACCGTCCACCAGCGCAGGCCAACCGAACTGGCGGGCGGGGCCGACGCGCCCCGGCTCTGCCACTGATTGGTCCCTAGATGGTGATGGTAGCCGCCCGCCGACATAAACGAGGCGCTGCCCGCCAGCCGCACCGTGATGTCGAAGCCCATCAGCGCGTGGTAGAAGCGTTCGCCTTCGGCCACGTCACCGACACGCAAATGCAGGTGGCCGACCACCGTCCCTGCGGGCATCATCCACGGCGCATGGGGATTTTGCACCTCGCTGACAATGGAGCGCACGTCCAGTTCTGCCGTCCCCATGTGGAGCTGTTGGGGGCCGTCCCAGCGCCACGTCTCACGCGGGCGGTCACGGTACAGTTCTAGGCCGTTGCCGTCGGGGTCGGCGAGGTAAGCCGCCTCGCTGACGAAGTGGTCACCGAAACCCTGAAACGGCCAACCCGACCGGTCTACACGCAGCAGGGCGTGACCGAGGTCGGCGCGGGTGGGGAGCAAAATGGCGATGTGGTACAGGCCGGTCGAGCGCGGCGGCTGAGGGGTGGCATCGGGCTGCGCGGTGAGCTGAATCAGTGGCTTACCAGCCACGCCGACCGTAGCAGTCTGGCCGCTGCGGGTCAGTTCGGTCATGCCGAGGCTGTTGGTATAGAACTCGACTGAGCGGTCAAGGTCGCTGACGGCCAGTGCGGCGGGGCCGAGCGTCAGGCTGGCCGGGAGAGTGGGGTGGGTCATGTCGGGCGTCCTTTGCGGTTGAGGGGTGCGTTATACCTCCTCAGACGCATCAGAGACGCGGCGGTGTACGTTTTGGGGTGGGTTTTAGTAATCCATCAAAAAGGTAATTATATTTTTTTCCTCATTGGTATCAGCGGGTCGGCGAGCCGACCCCTACATTAAATTTCCGCTTTAGCGACCTAAATCAACGGGGCGAACGAATGTTTTTGGGTGTAGGGGCGCGCTTGCACACCGGCTGATGCACGCGGTCGAATAATTTTTTGAGTTAAAAAAAATACCCTTTTTAGATGGGGAAACTCCCTCCGCAAAGAGAGCCCCCATTCAGAGGGTGTTTGCAAATAACCGTTATATGGGCTTGACAGGTGTGGTTTCGGCGGGCGGGCAAGCCTCGCCCTTACAGAATGGATAAACCTTGCGGATGTCATTTTCGCTCAAGACAGTGCATCCATGTAGGGGTAGCGCTTGCGCGCCCATTTCTGAAATTTTCACCTAATCTTTCATGTCCAGCCTATTGCAAACACCCTCTCACATCACACATCTACCCCAGTGCCGACCTGACCTGTGCAGCCAGTTGGCGGGCGCGGGCGGGGGCATCCCCGATATGGCCGCTGGCGTCCAGCAGCTCACGCACGCGGTCGGGCGTCAGATAAGCCGTCACCCGTAGGTCAGATGACAGGGTTTCGGGCAGATTATTCGGCTGATTATTCCGCAGCGCCTCCCACGCCTTGAGGCTGTTCTCGCGGATGACCTCGTGCAGTTCCTGACGGTCGCCGCCGTTGCGGGCCGCCTCCATCAGGACGCGCTCGGTGGCCGCAAACGTCCCGTAGGCGCTCAGGTTTTTGGCGACGCCGTTCCGGTCGATTCGCAGGCCGGACAGCACCCGATTGACGCGCTTCAAGACCTCATCGGTGGCAAGGAAGGCATCGGGCAGGGCGGCGCGCCGATTGCCGCTGTCGTCCAGTGTGCGCTCCAGCAGATGATGGGCGGCGTTGTCCCAAAACAGGCGCGGCAGCCCTGCGATATAACGGGCGAGGCTGTCGATATTTTCAGCGTTGATGGGGTTACGCTTAAACGGCATGGCCGACGAGCCAATCTGCTTGCTGCCGAACGGCTCCGCCCACTCGCCAAACGGCGGCGATTGCAGCAGCCGGACATCGAACGCCAGTCGGTAGCAGGTCATGGCGATTGACGACAGCGCCTCGACGATTTTCAGGTCTTGGCGGCGTGGGTAGGTCTGGTGGGTGATGGTGAACGACTCCAGCCCGAACGCGCTCATCACCCGCGTTTCGAGGTGAGCGGGAGTCATGGATGTGCCGTGCAGCAGCTCGGCGTAGCTGGCCGCCGTCCCGACCGCGCCCTTAAACCCCTTCCCACGAATCTCACCACGCACGCGGCGCAGGTCGATCAGGTCGGCCAACAGGTCTTGGGCGTAGTTCGCCAAGCGGTAGCCGATGGTGGTCGGCTCCGCTGGTTGCAGGTGGGTGAAGGCCATACACACCGAGTCGGCCTCGGCTTCGATCATGCCCGCGAGGGTGGTCAGCACCTTTTCTAGCGCCGTCAGGATCAGGTCTACCGCGTCGCGCAGGCGCAGCGCGTCAGCGTTGTCCTCAATGTCCATGCTGGTCGCGCCGAGGTGAATCACACCGCCGCCGACCGGACACTGCTCGGCGTAAGTCTTGACCTCCGCCATCAGGTCATGGTGGATTTCCGCCTCAATTTCCAGCGCACGCGGGATATTGACCTCGGTCATGTGGACGCGCAAATCGGCCACCTGTTCGGCGGTCACGAGTCCGACCTCGGACTGCGCCTCAGCCAGCGCAACCCATAATCTGCGCCACAAGCGGCGCTGGTTTGCCAGCGACCAGACCTCGCGCATGGCGTCGGAGCCGTAGCGCCAGCTAAACGGGCTGATGTACGTGTCGTGTGTGAAATCGGTCATGCGTTTTTGATTCCGTTCTGGAACAGACGCAGCCCGTCGAGGCCGCGCCGACCGGCGGTGTGCTGCGGGTGCTGCCACGGGAAGATGTGATTTTCGGGGTGCGGCATCAGGCCAAACACGTTGCCCGCCGGGTTGCACAATCCAGCAATCGCGTCCACCGAGCCGTTGGGGTTGGCCGGGAACTCATACGCGGGCAAATCATCCTCGGTGATGTAACGCAGAGCCGCCAATCCATCGCCGTGGATGCGGAGTCGGGTTTCTTCGTCAGCGACCTGCACGCGACCTTCGCCGTGCGCGACCGGACAGTAAATCGGGTCGTCCATCTCGGCGGTGAACAGGCACGGGCTGAATGGGTTCGCTTCCAGCAGCACCCAGCGGCACTCGAAGCGCCCCTGAGCATTGTAGGTCAGCGTGATTTTGCGCGGCCCGCCGTCCCACGAGTCGCCGGGCAGCAAGCCGGACTTCACCAAGGTCTGGAAGCCGTTGCAGATTCCCAGCACCGGGCGGCCATCCTGCACAAAACGGTCAATGCCCGCGATGCGCTCCCGCAGGGTCAGCGCCCACAGCGCGCCCGCACCGAGGTCGTCGCCATAGCTGAATCCCCCGGGGATGACCAGCATATGGTAGTCCAACAGGCTGCGCTCGCCTCGGATGAGCTGGTTTACTGTGACGATTTCCGGCGCGCCGCCCGCCAGCTCGCAGGCCAGCACGGCGTCACGGTCGCGGTTCGTCCCCGGCGCGTGCATGATGAGGACGCGGGGGCGCCCCTCACCCCCCTGCCCCCTCTCCCTCGCAAGCGGGGAGAGGGGGAGTTGAGCAAGATTCTGTCCAATCTCTTGTGGGAGAGACGATTGAGCCGTATCGCTGTCCGGTTTTTGGCTGTTGGCTTCATCTTCGCCAAGTGTTTGGGAGATTTCTTTGGTTGGCGTATCTTGACCAACAAACGCGGCGCGAATCTTGCCCAAGACCGCATCAATATCGTGGACAACTTCGTCAGCGGTGACGCGCACGAACCGGATTCCCAACTGTTCCAAAATCGCTTGGCGTTGTTCATCGGCCTCCTGCTGCGTCTCATGGATGGGGCCATCGACCTCCACGGCGAGATTTTGGTCTGGACAGTAGAAGTCCAGCACAAATACGCCCACATCCTGCTGGCGGCGGAATTTCTGACCGTTTAGTCTTCGGCTTCTGAGGTACTTCCAGAGTATGGCTTCTGAAGGCGTCTGTTTACGGCGCAATTTTTTGGCGATTTCAACCATCGCCCGCTGGACAGCCGGAGTGACCGGGAAACGCTCAACCCGACCCAATTTTCCATCACCGTCTGTATCATCAGAGTCTTCAGTATGGACAGCCGCAACAGCACTAACCATCGGCGTGCTGCTCTTCCCCCCCTCTCCCCGCTTGCGAGGGAGAGGGGGCCGGGGGGTGAGGGGCGCGCCCCACGCCCCCGCCAGTGCCTCGACCGAAATCGTCTCGCCGCCCAAAAATAGCGATTCCCCGCCGACCGTGCCGAGGCGGGCGAACGGTGCGCCGTGTTCAGCCATCAGCGCTTCAAACTCAGCGGCGGCGTCCGGCTCAACCTCGACCACCAGCCGACCCTGCGACTCGCTGAACAGTTCACCCGCGCCATCAACGCCGGGAACAGTCGCGCCGATGCGCCCGCCAATGCACATTTCAGCCAGCGAGACGGCGAGGCCGCCCTCGCTGACATCGTGTGCGGAGACAATCAGGTGTCCCCGGATGGCTTGATACACAGCGCGATAGGTGTTCAGCGCGCCGGGGACAGGCTGCGGCACGACTCCGCCCGCCGCGCCGGTCAGGTCGGCGTATAGACTGCCTGCCAATTCATCGGGGCGGGTTTGACCGATGAGGTAAAGTGTATTCCCCTCGGATTTCAGGTCGCTGGTGACGACATTAGCCACGTCCGGCACAATGCCGATGGTCGAGATGACCAGCGTCCCCGGAATGGCACGGCGGACGCCGTTCTCGTCGAGGTATTCGTTGTTTAGGCTGTCCTTGCCGCTGATGTAGGGCGTACCGTAGGCCAGCGCCGCGTCGTAACACCCTTGCAGACAGCGCACCAGCTCGCCCATGCGGTCGGGGAGGTTGGTGTTTCCCCAGCTAAAGTTGTCCAGAATCGCCAGTTGGTCCGGGTCTGCGCCGACGGCCACCGCGTTACGGATGGACTCGTCAATGGCCGCCCACGCCATCGCGTAGGGGTCGTGTGCAGTGTACTGCGGACACATCCCGACGGAGAGGGAGAAGGCTTTTGTCCCCCCCGCCTTAAGCGTATCCTGCGGAACAATCACCGCCGCGTCGCCGGGGCCAGCGCCCTCCCCGACCAGCGGCTTGATTGCCGTCCCCGTCCCGACCTCATGGTCGTAGCGGTGAATCACATCCGACTTGCTGCGGACGGTCGGGTGGGCGAGCATCTGGAGCAGCAGTTCTGGCGCCTCTGAAGCCCCTCTCCCCGCTTGCGAGGGAGAGGGGTTTGGGGTGAGGGGCGTCCACTCGGCCTTTAATTCGCGGCGTGGGATGCCGTGGTGCAGGAAATCCATGCTGATGCTGCCGACCGACTGGTCGCCGTAGGTCAGCTCAAGCTGGCCGCTAGCGCAGTACGTCCCGACTGAGACGACCTCGACATCGTGCGCGTCGCAGATGGCCTTGAGCGCGTCCCAATGCTGCGACGGCACGGCCAAGACCATGCGCTCCTGCGCCTCGCTCAACCAGATTTCCCATGGGCGCAGGCCGGGGTACTTCAGCGGCACATCGGCCAACTGAACCCGTGCGCCGAGGTCTTTACCCATTTCGCCAATGGCGGATGACAGGCCGCCCGCTCCGCAGTCGGTGATGGCGGTGTATAAACCGGCGTCACGGGCGCGCAGCACCGCCTCCATGACCTGTTTTTCGTTGATGGGGTGACCGATTTGTACCGCGCCGCCGCTGACCTGTGCGGTGGTGGTATCCATCTCCATTGAGGAGAAGGTCGCGCCGCGCAAACCGTCGCGCCCGGTGCGCCCGCCCATCACGACAATCAGGTCGCCGTCCTCGGCAGTCGAACGATGTGAGCCGACCGGGGCAAGTCCGACACATCCGGCGAACACCAGCGGGTTGGCCGTGTAACCGGCGTGATAATGCACCGCGCCGTTGACGGTCGGGATACCCATTTTGTTGCCGTAATCCTCGATGCCATGCACCACCCCGTCGATGATGCGGCGCGGATGGAGGACATTTTCGGGCAGGCTGTCGGCGGGCGTGTCGGGGAAACCGAAGCACAAAATATCGGTGTTGGCGATGGGGCGGGCGCTGACGCCCAGCACGTCGCGGATGACGCCGCCCGCGCCAGTGTTCGCACCGCCGAACGGCTCCAATGCCGACGGACGGTTGTGCGTCTCGACCTTAAAGGCGAGGTCGTATTGGTCATCAAAGGCGATGACGCCCGCGTTATCGACGAATGCGGAGCGCACCCACGGCTTGGCGAGTTTGTCTGTCACTGAGCGCAGATAGGTCTTGAGCAGGCCGTCGATGTCCTGTGTGACCGCTTCTGAGTCGGCGGGCGCGCCGTGCGCGGGGCCGGTGTAAGTCACTTTGGCGCGGAAGGTCTTGTGGACGCAGTGTTCGCTCCACGTCTGCGCCAGCATTTCGAGTTCGGCGTCGGTGGCGTCGCGCCCCTCGGCCTCGAAATAGGCGCGGATGGCGCGCATCTCGGCCAAATCCAGCGACAGACGGCGCTCAGCGCTCAAGGCCAGCAGCGCAGCATCATCCAGCCCGCGCACCGGAATCGTCTCGACCGTTAAATCGGTCGGCGCGGCGGGGACAAACGGGGCGGAAATCGCCTCGCCGACGCTGATGCGGTGAATCACGGCATTGGACAGCACGCCCGCCGCGATGCGCTGCACCGCTTGGGCGGTCAGGTCGCCCGTCAGGTCATAGCGCTCACCCGTGGCAGCTTGTTCGAGGGATATTCCAATCAGCGCGGCGGCGTGGGTCAAGGTCTCGGCGGCGGGGTCGGTCACACCGGGGAGCAGGGTGCGCTCGACGCGCTGCACGCCCGCCGGGGACGGCTCCTCACCGAGGGTATAGACCTCGGTCACGGGGTCGGTTAACAGCCTGCCCGCCAGCCGCTCGACCTCGGCGTCGGTCAGGTCGCCCCGGACAAAAAACAACCGCGTGACCAGACACGCGGTAAGCGATGGGTATCCTAAATGGTGCGCGGCGGAGACCAGCGCTTGAGATGACGCGGCAGTGCGTGGACGGACTTCAATCCGGTAGACCTTCACCGAACCCCCCTTGAA
>JALONW010000135.1 GCA_025454725.1 Anaerolineae bacterium | reverse complement strand
GCGTTCTGCATGGCGCGTTCGATGTCGTCTGCGCCGACCCCGCGTGGGCTGTTCAGGCCAACTGCGCCCCGGTTGTTGCCGCTGCCGATGTGTTGGCCGCTGAGGGTGACGAAGGCGCGCTTGATGGTATAACCGCTGGCCTGTTCAGCCTTGTAGACCGACCCAGCAATCGAACGAGTCAGCGCTTCGAGGTCGCTGACCAAACCGGCCTTCATGCCACGGGTCGGCTCGATGCCCGCGCCAATCACGAAGGTCGAATCGGGGCGGATTTGCGCCACCACCGTGCAAACCTTGTGTGTGCCGACATCGATGCCGATAACCAGATTGTCCATAAGACCACTTTCAGCGTGATGGGAAAATCAGTGATGCGAGTCAAGTGATGAGTGCGATTGAGTGATAAGATTAAAGTGATGAGGGATGAGTAGAAACTAGGCTTGCTCTAAAATACGCAGTTGGGTGGGTTGTGTAGGTCGGTTAATTGGCGGGCGCGCAAGCGCGCCCCTACACCGTCGTCCACCGTGGGCGAAAAAGACATGCGCAGTGTTAATCCGCACTGTAGGGGTCGGCTTGCCGACCCGTTGACAGCATACGCGCAAACATGCCCGTACACACCCTCATCACGTATCACTTCTAACTCATCACCCATTATACCATTTAGTTGGCGTCGTCTGCCGCCTGTAGGACGCGCAGCAGCGGAGCGTAATGGTGCGATTCCCACTGCCCTGTCGGGTCTTGGTGATGAGCAATCAGCCACAGCGCCCGCTCGCTCGTTCCAGCTTGACCGGCCAACTGTGCGCCCCATGCCGGATGGTTGGCTTTGACCGCAAAGCCGCGCCACATCAGGTTTTTAGGGTCTTGGTCGGCCATCCAGCGGAACAGGCGGGGCGATGCTTTCTTGACCAAGACCGGCAGCGTCTTCTGCCAGACACGCACCGGGTAGAGGACTTTGCCACAGTCGTGCAGCAGCGCCGCCACCGCGAGGTCATCGGCAGCGCGCAGGTCGTCTGTGTTGAGTTTGTGGTCGAGCGCGCTGTGCAGCACATTGATAGCGTGCAGTTGTTCCATGCGCGGCAGGCTGCGAAACAGCGTGAGCTGTGCCATATTGAGGTAACGCGCCGCCATCTGAAGGTCTGGCGTGTGGCGGAACGAAGTCAAGGCGCGCATTCCCTGTTTTAGGCGGTATTTCGCCCCCATAATGGCCGTCGATACCCCGCTAGAAACCCATCAACAGATTGGTGATGAAGGACATTGGCTGGCCGATGAGGATACCCAGCGGGCTGACACCGGGCAGCGCAAACCCAATCAGGATGAGCGCGAAGAAGATGAACTGTGAGTTCTGGCGGTTGCGCTCCCACCACATGGCCTCACGCGGCGGCAGCAGCGCATATACAATCGACCAACCGTCAAGGGGCGAGAACGGCAGTAGGTTGAACAGGAACAGCAGCACGTTGAATGTGATGATGAATTGCAGGACGAAAAACAGGTGCAGCGACCCAAATCCAACGATGCGGAAAATGATGGCTGCGACCACTGCGACCAGCAAATTTGAGAACGGGCCAGCCGCCACCGCTGCCAAGTAGCCGTAGCGCGGGTTGCGCATCCGATGGGCGGCAATCGGCGCAGTGCCGAGGATGCCGAAGCCGATGAGCAGCACCATGATGAAGCCCGGCCAGTAGATATGCACCAGCGGGTTGAGCGTCAGACGACCCAAGCGCGCTGGAACGGGGTCGCCCATCAGGTGCGCGACGTAGTTGTGCGCCCACTCGTGGACGGTCATCCCAATCAGCAGCGCCAGCACGATACCCACAACTGCCGCGAGGAAAAGGTCAAATGGTAGGCCGGAAAGGGACCCCAAGAAGAATAACATCCGCGCTGTCCTTTGTTGATTGTGTTAAGCCCTTAGTATAATCGGGGTTTAACCACGGATGCAGGCCGCACTAGGCAAATTTTCATGTTTGATGTTCAATTGGGCGACCATTTCCAGCTCCGAAAGACGCACCCCTGCGGCAGTGACCGCTGGGAGGTCGTGCGTGTTGGGGCCGACATCGGCCTAAAGTGTTTGGGCTGTGGGCGGGTCGTCCAGATGCCGCGCAGCCAGTTTAATCGCCAAGCCAAAAAGCTCATCGCCCGGCAGACGCCGGATTCCCGGGGGGGATAACCAGAAATGCCCAAGAAAGTCCTGTTCATCATGTCTGACACCGGCGGTGGCCACCGCGCCGCTGCCGAGGCCATCCGCGATGCCATGTTCGAGAAGTACGGCGCGGACAGCATTGAGGCCGAGCTGTTGGACGTATATCGGCAGATGAACTACCCCGGCAACAAGATGCCGGATTTCTACCCGTGGGTCATCAACAACGCCCAGATGGGTTGGGCGCTGGCCTACCGCTTGACCGACAATCCGGCGCGCTCCCGTCTCGCCAGCCGCATGACCTACCGCCTCAACCGCGCCCGCCTGCGCCAGATGGTCTTGGACCATCCGGCGGATGTGGTGTGCTGCGTCCATTCTCTGCTGGGTCAGCCCAGCATGTCGGCTTACCAGTCGTTTGGTCAGCGCCCACCGTGGGTGACGGTCGTCACTGACCTCGTTACCACGCCCTATTTCTGGTATGACCGGCGCGTAGACCGCTGCCTCGTCCCCAGTCAAGAGGCCTACGAGCGCGGCCTAGAGTGCGGCCTGACACCCAGCCAACTGCGCGTGACCGGCCTGCCCGTCCATCCCAACTTCAACCGCCGCCTGACCGACAAGGCCACCGCCCGCCGTGAACTGGGCTGGAACCCGGACATCACGACGATTCTGATGGTGGCGGGCGGCGACGGCATGGGGCCGATGTTGGAGACCACCGAGCAAATCCTCGCCAAGCGCCCTGATGTGCAGGTCGTGGTCATCTGCGGGCGCAATAAGGCACTGAAAGAGAAAATCGAGGCGGCAGGACACCGCAGCGTTATCACCTATGGGTTTGTGACCAACATGCCGCAGTTCATGGCCGCCGCTGATGTGCTGGTGACGAAAGCTGGCCCAGCGACCATCAGCGAGGCGTGTATCGCTGGGCTGCCGCTAATTTTGTCGGGCGCAATCCCCGGCCAAGAGGACGGCAACGTCCGGCTGGTCGTCGAAAACGACGCTGGAGCCTTCGCACCCGCGCCTGACAAGGTGGCAGAGACGGTCGCCCAGTGGCTCTCGGACGGCAAGCAGGCGCTGGAAGAACGCGCCGAGCGCGCCCGCAAAATCGCCCGTCCCGACGCGGTATGGGAGATTGCCGAGGAGGTCTGGCAGGCCGCCCATCAGTCCGCCGTCAGCATCGACCGACGCGCTAAGATGTAGGGTTATTCCTCGGCGCGGGCGTCGTAGCGCGCCTGCGCCGCCGTGACCTCGCCGATATTCTCATCCGCCCACTGTTGCAGCGCCTGAATCAGGCCGCCCAGCGACGCGCCCAACGGTGTGAGCGCATATTCGACGCGCGGCGGGACTTCCGCGTACAGTGTGCGCTCAATTAACCCATCGCGCTCCAAATGCCGCAGCGTCTGCGTCAGCATCTTCTGTGAGATGCCGTCAATACAGCGCTTAAGCTGCGAAAAGCGCAGAGTCTCCCCCGCCAGTAAGCCAATCACCAACACCGACCACTTATCGCCAATCCGGTCGAGGACTTGGCGCGTCGGGCAGGCGGCAAAATACATGGGCAGCAAACCCTCTTTGGGCAGCGGCGGCCAGACTTTGGTATCCATTGGGTAACTCCCCCACTTTGAAGTGCCTACTTCCCAATATATACCAAGTCACTTAAAGTGACTATTGTATCTATTGGCTGAACAATCGAGGAGTTACCCCATGTCGCAAACCCTATTGGTGACGGGCGCGTCCGGCGGGCTGGGCCGCCGCGTGTTGGAGCTTTTGCTAGAAGCGGGCGAACAGCACATCATCGCCACCACCCGCACACCAGAAAAATTGGCTGACTTCGCCTCACGCGGCGTCACCGTCCGCGCTGCCGATTTCGACCAACCCGACTCGCTGGCGGCAGCCTTCGCAGGCGCTGACCGTTTGCTGCTCATCAGCACTGACTCGCTCGACCAGCCCGGTCACCGGCTCGCCCAACATCGGAACGCGATTAAGGCGGCGGAAGCGGCTGGGGTCAAGCATGTCGTCTATACGTCGGTCGCCAGCGCCAGCGCCGACTCGCCGTTGGGCGTCGCACCCGACCACTATAGCACTGAGCAAGCGCTGGAAGCCAGCGGAATGGGCTATACCGCGCTGAGGAACAACCTGTATATGGAACTGCTGCTGGGGTCGCTGCCCCGCGCCATAGCCAGTGGGCAACTCATCGCAGCAGCGGGTGACGGCAAGGCCGCCTATGTCACCCGTGAGGACTGCGCCCGCGCCGCCGCTGCCGCCCTGTACGCCGACTTTGAAGGTCGCCGCGCCCTCGAAATCAGCGGTCCTGCCTCCGTTTCACAGGCGGAATTGGCCGTCCTCACCCAAGAACTGAGCGGCAAGCCGGTACAGTATGTCGCTATTCCCCTCAGCGCGCTGATTGACGGGATGGTACAGGCGGGATTGCCCCGCCCGGTCGCGGAAGTATATGCCTCGTTCGACGCGGGTATCGCCGCTGGCGTGCTGGACACCGCTCCCGGCGCGGTCGAGTTGCTGACCGGCAAACCGGCGCAGTCGGTGGCCGACTTCTTGACAGCCCACCATGAGGCGCTGCTCGCGCAACCACAGGCGTAACCCCCAAACACTGGGTAGCGACTGAAAAGGGGTGTTTCTCGTACATTTGGTATCGCTTAAATACAACCGACCACACCAACGGAGACACCCCCACCATGGAACGCAAGATGATTGTCACCACCACCAGCGTGATTGAAGGCCACCCCGTGGTCAAATACCTCGGCATCGTCACCGGTGAGACCATCTTTGGCGCGAACGTGTTCAAGGACATCGCCGCCAGCTTCACCGATTTCTTTGGTGGGCGCTCCACGAGCTACGAAAACACCCTGACCGAAGCGCGTGAAAACGCCATCCGCGAGATGGTCGAGGCCGCCCGCAGCATGGGCGCGAACGCCGTCATCGGGGTTGACCTCGACTACGAGACTGTTGGGCAGAACGGCTCAATGTTGATGGTCAACGCCAGCGGTACAGCCGTGGTGGTTGAGTCGTAACGTCCGCGCCGTTACTTTTCCTCGACGCTGCCGTTATGGCGCGTCATCGCCAGCTCGATACCGTCGCGCAGCCACGTCTCGACGGCATCCGCCGCCCGTTCGATTACGATGCGGGCGGTAATCTGGTCATCCCCCATAAACGGCTTTAACACATAGTCCGCTGGGTTCATGTTGCCCGGCGGACGACTGATTCCACAGCGGACGCGGGCAAAATCTGGCGAGCCGAGGTGATTGATGATACTGCGGACGCCGTTCTGGCCGCCGTGGCCGCCCCCGTTGCGCAAGCGCAGCGTCCCCAGCGGAATATCGAGGTCGTCGCAGATGACGATGAGGTCGGTGCGCTCAAACTTATAGAAGTCGAACAGCGCCCGCACAGCCAACCCGCTCTCGTTCATATAGGTTTGCGGTTTCGCGAGCAGCACGCGGCGCTCCCCGATGCGCCCGTCGGCCACCTGTGCTTTTTTCTCGGTCTTGCCGAAGGTCATGGCGTGGCGGCGGGCGATTTCATCGACCACCATAAAGCCGATGTTATGGCGCGTCGCGGCGTAAGTGGGGCCGGGGTTGCCCAGCCCGACGATAAGATAACGGTCGGTCATAATGGCATGATAAGTCCTGCGTTGTGGATGATGATTTTCGATTGTAGGGTGCGCGACGAAGCGCCTCAAGCCCCGGAATGGGGGGATATGCCCCTCACAAAGTTAATAAACAGCGTTTGCTTATTGACCGTGTAACATCTACGCTGTGCTTAAAATATCATAGACACACGAGGTTGATGAACCCATGCTGAAGTTGCTGCTCCTCACAGTGTTGTTGTCCAGCGCCCTTTCGACCATCTGGGCACAAAAACCCACCCCACAACCTAACTCCCTGATGCAGGCGTATATGCAGGCTTTTCCTGAACTGTGGGAGCGGCGATATGACCTACCCGGTCCGTGGAGTGAGGACATGTATGGGGTCTATTTCACCGAATATTTATACGAGTTACTGAGTCGACCACTGCTGGAAGGCGTTGACGAAACGACCGATGTAGAGACGTTAATTGCCGTTTACGAGCTGCTTAACCAAACACAAAATATCAGTTATTCCTTCAGTTTGCCCTACTTATACGACATCAACGATTGGAACAAGCGCATTGTGGAGCGCTGGTTAGCCGACAACCCGGTTGATTTATCGACCATCAATGAATTTTCGTTTGAGCCATACACCGTTACGGTAGAACGTCACCATTTCACCAACACCGCCCAACCCGATATTTTGCTGCGTGTAGACCGCGAAGATTACATGAAATACTGGCTGGCTGTACCGGATGGCACAAGCTACGAACTAATTCCCACGCTGGTCATTCTTCATGACACACAAAACTATTGGGCATCACAGCTTGAATGGTCATATCCTGACATTACTATTCGTGATGTCAACGGTGATGGGTTAATGGAGATTATCGATGAGCGGTGCAGTATGTTTCCCGGCACCATGCAGTTGGGTTGTCGCAATTATTATCTTGTATACGGCTGGTTGGGTGATGAATGGCAGCGGCTTGCCACGCTGGACAGCGTAAACCTCCCTAGTGAGCTTTCTGACGAAAACGACATTTGGGAATTCAAGAACCTTGACCAAGACGCGGCCTTAGAGTTGATCCAAGATTATGCCGCTTGGGACAATTATGGCTGTCTCAAACGTCAAGTGCAGGTGTTTGATTGGACGGGTGATGTATACGCCCAAATCAGCGATGAGACGACCTTCGAGGAGACCATGAACTGCGCCCTCCGGTTTGGGCAAGCCGCCATGTTTGAACAGGATTACGCGGCAGCAGTCGAACATTATGCGCTGGCAGTGGCGCGTTTTGAAAACGGCGCGGGATTGGACCATAGAAGCACAATCGCTGACAGAAACCACCCAGAACAATATGCCGCCTACGCGCAGGAGCGCCTGTTTATCGCCTATATGCTGGCTGGGCAAACCGAAAATGCGCTGGCACTGCTGGACTCGCTGAGTGAGCTACAGCCGCTGGAAAACACTATTGCCGAGCAGATTCTCGCCCTACCCGCTGACCAACTGACCGCCGAGACGGTGTGCCAAACGGTCTATGACTACTTGGAGAATAATTTTACGCAGAACGACCAGTTCTACCGTGGTCTAGCCTATATTGGTGGCTTAGAAGATGAGATTCACATTGACTTCGATTGGCAGATGTATAGTTATGTCAACGCCGCCAAAGCGGGCTGCGATTGGCCGTTTCTTCAACAGCCAACACCTACAGCCACCCCCACCCCAAACATTATCCCCGCGCCGACCATGATTCCATCGCCTTCTGAAGCGTTCTTAGGCAGTCTCTCCCGTTTGTTTTCGCAAATGAGCAGCGGCTTGAAGCGTGAAGAACCCGAAGCGGTCATCACCGCCGCCGATGAGGTCTTGTCTGGGGTCGGGGAATATATTTCGGCAGACTCTGACCATGCGCTGCTGGCGCGTATCTATCGGGCGGCGGCGCTCGAAATGCTGGGTCGCAATGAGGAATCCCGTGCCGAATACACCATCATCTACGAGACCTCACCCGACTCGATTTGGGGTGGCATAGCCAATATCCATCTGTCGGCGTCCTGAGATTCCCTCGTTTTGCCCTGATGGGCGCAGCGCGCTGCGCCCCCACCTCTCATCCCTCATCACTTCTAACGCATCCCTCGCCCAAATTGGTCGGTTGGGAGGCGCGCCTTTGGTTCTTGACCCCCTGCCAGCACGACACCTACAATCGGCTGAAACAGCGTGCGACCGTCGCACCGATAAAGAGGAGTATGGTCATGTCTGGAACCCGTTTTGCTTTTTTTAAGGGCGGAATCGTCCCCATCGAACAAGCCAATATCAGTATTATGAACCACGCGCTGAACTATGGCACGGCGGCATTCGGTGGCATCCGCGCTTACTGGAATGCCGACGAAGAGCAACTTTTTATCTTTCGACCCGTAGAACACTTTACACGCCTGCTGCAATCGGCGGCGCTGCTGCGGATGTCCTTTCCGTGGACGGCGCAGGACTTAACGCAGCACTTGATTGAGCTGCTGCGCGCCGAGGGTTACCGCGAGAACTGCTATGTCCGCCCGCTGGCTTATAAAGACCTCAACGGAATCGGCGTCCGGCTGCATGATGTGCCGGATTCGTTGAGCATGTGGGCGATGCCGTTCGCCAAGTACATCGAAAACGACGGCGGCGCACATGTCCACTTTTCGGCGTGGCGTCGGGTGGATGACAATGCCATCCCCGCCCGTGGTAAGATTGCAGGGTCGTATGTCAACAGCGCGCTCATCAAGTCCGACGCGGTGTTGAGCGGCTACGACGAGGCACTCGTCCTAAACCAAGACGGTCACGTCAGCGAGGCCAGCGCGGCGAATATCTTTGTTGTCCGCAACGGCACAGTTTTGACCCCGCCGGTCACCAGCAACGTGTTGGAAGGCATCACTCGCCGTACCATCATCCAACTGCTGCGCGATGACTTGGGCGTCGAGGTGGTCGAGCGCGACATTGACCGCACCGAGGTTTACCTCGCCGAAGAGATGTTCCTGTGCGGGACGGGCGTGCAGATTGCAGCCGTAACCAAAGTCGAACACCGCCCCATCGGGGACGGTGCGTTGGGCGAAATCACCCGCCGCGTGCGGGATTACCAGAATGATGTATTGTATGGCCGGGTCGCTAAGTACCGTGAATGGCTGACGCCGGTCTACGCTGAGACGCCAGAGGTGGCAAGGTAGGAACATGACGACAGGGAAGCCGGTTATTTACGTTGAGGGTGTCGTAAAAGAGCTGCCGGTGGGCAAGCTCAAGATTCAGGCGCTGCGCGGCGTCAATCTAAGCATTATGGCGGGCGAGATGGTCGGGCTGGTCGGGCCGTCGGGCAGCGGTAAAAGCACGCTGCTGGGCATCCTCGGCGGCCTCGACTCGCCCACCAGCGGGCGCATCGAAATCAACGGTGTGGACGTGACGCGCATGGGCGAGGCGCGCCTGACCGACATCCGCAACGAGAACATCGGCTTCATCTTCCAGTTCTTCAACCTGATTCCCACCCTGACGGCGCTGGAAAACGTGATGCTGCCCATCCAGTTCGCCCGCAAGCGCCGCTTTAAGCCTGCCGAGCGTGCGAAGATTCTGCTTCAGCAGTTAGGCTTGGGCGACCGGCTGCACCATCGCCCGTCAGAGCTGTCCGGCGGGCAGCAGCAGCGCGTGGCGATTGCGCGGGC
>JALONW010000134.1 GCA_025454725.1 Anaerolineae bacterium | reverse complement strand
AACCGGCTGACGCTGGTCGAGTATGGCTTGCAAGACCGCGTGTTGGAGATTAACCGCGCCGCCGCGCAGCTCGCCCGCCGCGTGTGTGACCGCATCGCCGCCGAGACGGGCATCCCGCGCTTTGTGGCGGGCAGCATGGGGCCGACCGGCAAGCTCCCCAGCGGCACCGACCCCGACCTGAGCAACATCACCTATGAAGAACTGGCCGACGCCTTCTATGAGCAGGCGCAGGGCTTGGTCGAGGGTGGGGTGGACGTGCTGCTGATTGAGACCTCGCAGGACATTTTAGAGGTCAAGGCTGCCGTGGTCGGCATCAACCGCTACTTTGCCGACAGCGGGCGGCGCGTGGCGCTGCAAGTTCAGGTCACGCTCGACGTATCGGGGCGCATGTTGTTCGGGACGGACATCGCCAGCGCGCTGACCACCCTAGAAGCGCTGCCCATCGACGTGATTGGGCTGAACTGCTCGACCGGGCCGGAATACATGACCGCGCCGCTCAAGTGGCTGGCCGAAAACAGCCGGTTCCCCATCAGCGTATTGCCCAACGCCGGTCTGCCCATCAACGTGGACGGCGAAGCGGTCTACCCGATGGAGCCGGAGCCATTCGCCGAGATGGTGTCGGAGTTCTCGCGCTGGGGCATCGGCATTGTCGGCGGGTGCTGCGGCACGACGCCCGACCACCTCGCCGCGCTGTACCGCAAAGTCCACGGCCACAGCTACCGCGAATTTATCGAGTCTCGCGGCCTCAAGACACCGGATGCGCCCGCGGCTGAACTGACCACGCCCGACGCGCTGTTCCTGCTCCCGCCGCGCACCAAGCCGCTGGTGCGCGAGATTCCGCCGGTCGCCCGCGCTAGCAGCGGCATGACCGCCAGCCCGATGGTGCAGAACCCCGGCCCGACGCTTATCGGGGAGCGCGTCAACAGTCAGGGCAGCCGCAAGATTAAGCGCCTGCTGCTAGCCGAGGATTACGACAGCATCGTGCAGGTGGCGGTCGAACAGGTCAACAGCGGCGCACACATGCTGGACGTGTGCGTGGCGCTGACCGAGCGCACCGACGAGCGCGAACAGATGGCGGCGGTCGTCAAGAAATTGGCGCTGGCGGTCGAGGTCCCGCTGATTATCGACACGACCGAGCCGGAAGTAGCCGACGCGGCGCTGTCGATTTACCCCGGTCGCGGTATCATTAACGGGAACAACCTCGAAAATGGGCGCGAGCGCATCGACGTGGTGCTGCCCATCGCCAAGAAACATGGCGCGGCGGTCATCAGCATGACCATCGACGAAGAGGGCATGGCCCACACCCGCGAGAAGAAGTTCGAGATTGCCAAGCGCATTTTCGACATCGCGGTTGACGAGTTTGGCCTGCGCGCCGAGGACATGATTTTCGACACGCTGACCTTCCCTCTCACGACCGGACAGGAAGAACTGCGCCAAGACGCCTTAGAGACCATCGAGTCGATTCGACTGATTAAGCAGCACCTCCCCGGCACGATGACCGCGCTGGGCGTCAGCAACGTCAGCTTCGGCGTGGGCGAGGCGGCGCGCGGTGTGTTGAACAGTGTGTTCCTTTATCACGCGGTGCAGGCTGGCCTCGACATGGCGATTGTCAACCCGGCGCACATCACCCCGTATGCCGAAATCCCCGACGACCAGCGCAAGGTCGCCAATGACCTGATTTTCAACACCGACCCCGACGCGCTGCCGCGCTTCATCCAGTATTTCGCGGAGAACGAGGTCAAGGTCGGCGGGCAGGAGGTCGAAGACCCGACCGCCAGCATGACGGCGGAACAGGCGCTGCATTGGCAAATCCTCCACCGCAAGAAGGAAGGCGTCGAGCGCCTGATTGACGAAGCACTGACCCGCGCCGACCCAGTGACCGTCCTCAACGGTGTGCTGCTGCCTGCCATGAAAGAGGTCGGCGACAAATTCGGCTCCGGTGAGCTGATTCTGCCGTTCGTCCTCCAGTCCGCCGAGGTGATGAAGAAGACCGTCGCCTACCTTGAGCAGTTCATGGACAAGGTGGAGGGCGCGACCAAAGGCGTGGTAGTGCTGGCGACCGTTTACGGCGATGTCCACGACATCGGCAAAAACTTGGTCAAGACCATCCTCAGCAACAACGGCTACACCGTCCACGACATCGGCAAACAAGTCCCCGCCAACACCATTATCGAGAAGGCGATTGAGTACAACGCCGACGCGATTGGCCTGTCGGCGCTGCTGGTCAGCACGTCTAAGCAGATGCCGCTAATCGTCAATGAGTTGGCGCGGCGCGGCCTGAAATATCCCGTCCTCATCGGCGGTGCGGCTATCAACCGGCGCTTTGGGCGGCGCATCCTGTTCCTCGATGACACCCAACAGCCCTACGAGCCGGGCGTGTTCTACTGTAACGACGCCTTCGAGGGCTTGGCGGTGATGGATAAGCTGGTCAGCGAGGAGCGCCAGACCTTCCTCGGTGAACTGATTGCCGAGGGCTACGCCGAGATGGGTAAGCCGACCCCGGTCAAGCGCTCACGCAGCGCGACGGTCGCCAAGACGGTCAAGCCCGCGCCCAGCCTGCCGACTCCGCCGTTTTGGGGCGGGCGCAAGGTCGGCTATATGCCGTTGGAAGTCGTGCTTCAACATCTGCACAAGCCGGAGCTGTATCGCCTGAGCTGGGGCGCGAAGAACAGCCACGGCGACGAGTGGACGAAGCTGGAAGCCGAGTTTGAGGCGCGCCTCGACCGGATGAGCCGTGCCGCGCTGCGTGAGAAGACTCTGCTGCCGCAGGCGGTCTATGGCTACTTCCCCGCGCAGGCCGACGGCGACGACCTAATTATCTACGACCCGGAACCGTTCAACCGCGCCAACGGCAGCGCGCCGCAGAAGGTCGAGGTCGCCCGCTTCTCGTTCCCGCGTCAAGGAACCGGCGAATACCTGTGCATCAGCGATTACTACGCGCCGGTTGAAAGCGGCCAGATTGATGTGGTAGCGCTGCAAGCCGTCACGGTCGGCGAGGTGGCGTCCGAGGCGTTCGAGAAGCTGCAGCAGGCCGACAATTACAGCGAGGCCTACTTCTTCCACGGCCTCGCGGTGCAGGCGGCGGAGGCGACCGCCAACTTCATGACTCAGCACATCCGCCGCGAGCTGGGAATCGGGGAGGGGCAGGGCAAGCGTTACTCATGGGGCTACCCGGCCTGCCCAGAACTGTCTGACCATCAGATTGTGCTGCAAATGCTCCCACAGGCGTCCGAGATTGGCCTGAGCCTGACGCCGGAGTCGTTCCAGTGGGTCCCGGAACAATCGACGGCGGCCATCTTCGCGCATCACCCCGACGCCAAGTATTACAGCGTCGGCAGCCTTGACCGCAGCGCGCAGATTTTGGGATAACCACGCGGCACAGGGTGGGATAAAAGGGGAGGCATACATCATGGTGGTATACCTCCCCTTTTTTACCTCATTCTCGGCAGCGGGCGCGCAAGCGCCGCCCCTATATAGATGACTCGTCTTGGACGAAAATGATATCAACAGCGCTTATCCGTCCTGTAGGGGGCGGCTTGCCGACCCGCTGATGAAAAACCTAAACACTCTGACAACTTGAAATAAACGTTTTTAATTTATCCATTCTGAACCTAAGCCTTGATGTTAATGATGATGTGGCCTGTTAAAAGCTCTGGTAAATTAGCACCAAACAAACGATATGCCACTTTATATTGTCCGGTCTCTACTTTTTTATCAATTTGATAGCCGAATTTTCTGTATTCAGTAGGGTATAGTAGCGTAAAACCTTCCTTCATTTCACTTTGATATACTTTTAAATTTTCTGGTTGGGTTCTGTGGTTGTTTTGAGAAAGCTCTATAACTTTTAAGTTATCAAAATATAATTCTAACCTTGGCTCTCTCAGAACTTCTGTACCTATATTATGCAAAATAACAACAAAACCTTGTCTTTTGTCTGAGTAATTTCTTCATGAAAACCAGTTTCCTTACCAATTTTTGTTTGAATGTCATCAAATATGCCAATTTGGATTTCGGGTATACTTCTAGATTTTAAAAATGTTTCTCGAATAGTATAGAGACCATATACAATTACAGGTAATTCAATGAACATAAGGACAGTTTGAAATATTGACAACGCATTAGTGTTATTTTTGGCGAAAATTACGCCCACAATAACTCCCAAAAACAACGCATATAAGAATACTTTCTTTGTTATAGGTTGTTTGAGAAAATCTTGTGTCACAGTGCATATTCCTCTGATAAAGTCACAGTCAAAC
Source organism: Anaerolineae bacterium (assembly GCA_025454725.1). GTDB lineage: Bacteria > Chloroflexota > Anaerolineae > Aggregatilineales > Phototrophicaceae > Flexicrinis. The sequence continues at coordinate 5,122 of JALONW010000134.1, read as the reverse complement.
ATGAGGGGAGGTAAATTTACCTCCCCTCATGTTGTGTTTTATCATAACCCTACACCGGCGCTGGCAGCGCTTGACCGGTCAGCAGCTCGAAATGGGCGAGGGCGCGGTGAGCTGCATCGCGGACGGCGGGTTCTGGCTCTTTGAGCGCGCTGTACAGCGATGCGATGCGCTGGGTCAGTCCCAGTTGGCCGACCGCCTGCGCTGCGACGGGCTGCATGGCCGGGTCGTGTGAGAACAACATTTCGACCAGCGCTTCTTCGGGGTCGGTCTCGCTCATCCGCGCGCCAAAGTTTGCCACCCAGTCGCGCAGCCAGTTGATATTTTCGGCGGTCGGGTAGCGGCGCAGAGTCAGTGCTGCCGCGCCGCCCTGCTGGTCGGTAATCATGGTCTGTGCCGCCGAGCGCACATACCAGTTGCTGTCGTCGAGGAACACGCGGTAGACCTCCAGCGCGCTCCAGCGGGTGCGGACGCGCCCCAGTCCAAACACGGCGGCACGGCGCAGGTCGATGTCCTCCTCGCTGACGGCGCGGTAGAGCGTCTCGAAGCCGACCTCTGGGCGGTCGGCCAGCGTCTCGGCGGCCATCTGGCGCACAAGTTCCGTCCCCTCCAACAGCGCGACCGCGAGACCGTCGTCGCCCACGTCAGTCCCGATGACGCCCAAGCCCGCCGCCGCCGCAAGCTGCACCTCTAAGACCACATCGCGCAGCGCCTTGGTCAGGTTGGGGATGGAGTCCTCGTCGCGCAGCACGCCCGCGCCCAGCGCCGAGACGCGCCGGGTGTCCGCGTCGGGCGACTTCAGCCCCCGGTCAAAGACTTTGCGCGCCTCAGTGTCACGCATCCCGACAATCGCGGCAGCAAAGCGCTCACGCAGGGCGGGGTACTGGGCGGGCGCGAGCATCAGGCTCGACAACTGCTTGAGCAGTTCGGCACGCCACTTGGGTTTGGCCTCGATGAACGCCCCCCAGCGCGCCAGCGTGGTCAGGTTGGAATAGCGCACGTCGGGCGGGGACTCCAGCCGCACCGTGACCGCCGCGCCAACCTCGCGCAGGCCAGCGGTGTAGGCCATCGACTCTTCCCACGTCGGCTGGAGACTGCGTCGCACGATGTCGGCGTCCGAGGCATTACGGAGCGAGACCGCCGCGAGGTAATGGCGCAGGATGCTGTGGCGGAACTGGTAGCCCTCTGCCGCCTCGATGAGCAGGCCGCGCTTGAACAGGTCTAGGAGCTGAGCGCCGTGCAGCCGGTTGAGCTTTTGGGCGGCGCGGGCGTCGTCGGTGCTGAGGGGTGCGACCGGGCGGCCCTTAACCGGCGCGGCGGGCGCGCTGACCGGCTCTGGTTTCGGGGCGGGCTTGGGCGCAGTTCCGCCCCCACGGAGCTGCGCGGCGAGGTCGGCGGCGTTGACCGGCTGGGCGGGTTCGTCCCCAAACAGCGTATCGAGGTCGTCCTTCGACTCGACCGGCGCGCCGAACAGGTCGTCGAGGTCGTCGCCCTGCGCGGGGGCTGGCACGGGGGGTTCCGGCGCGCCCTCGTCCTCGATTGGGACGCTCCCGCTGGGCAGCTTCATCACGATTTCGGTCAGGCGCGCGGGGGTGATGATGGCCTCGTCCTGCTGCAAGGCAGCGGCACGGATGGCGGTCTGCAACAGGTCGCCTTCCAGCCCCAGCGCCTTGATGTATTCTTCCGCCCATGTGCCGGGGGTGCGTCCAGTCACGCCGCGCCCGCCCGCCCACAGCTTGAGCGTAATCTCGGAGGGGTACAGACCGCGTGCATCGGCGATAGCCTCTTTGAGCTGGTCGGGGGGCAGGGTTTGGCCGCCCGCCCGCCCGCGCCGTGGCGACGAGATTTCCGGCCATGCCTCGGTCCACTTGCGGGCCGCCGTCTGGGTGTCCGAATCGCTCCACGGGCGCAGGTAGACCGGGGTCAGGCCGGTTTGGACGAGCAGGCCGCTGCCGCGCACATCCCCGGCCACGATGATGCTGTTCCCGGCGTAGCTGTCGAGGAAGGCCGCCAGCCACGAGGCCAATTCACTCTGGCGGGCGGGTGATTGGGCGTCGAATCCGTCCAAAAGCACCAGCACACCGCCATTTTCGAGGCGGGGGTACAACCGGCGCGGGAGCAGTTTGGCCGTGCGGGGGTGAATCTGCTGTTGCAGCGCCCGCACCAGCGGTTCGGCGGGGTCAAGGTTCTTGCCCAGCCGAGTCGGTTTCACGTCACTGAGATGAACATAGACCGGCAGCAGGCGGCGGTAGGGCGACATGAGCTGCTCCCGCGCCTCGCCGAATTCCGAGACGGCCTGCTCGTTTATCTCGCGGATGCGCTCATAGGCGCGCTGCTCGAACGACAACCGCAGCTTTTCGCGCTCAGTGCGTTCCCTCGTATTAAGCTGGGCGTCAGCCTCGGCGATGAGCGTGGTGACAGCATCGGGTGGGGCGGTGAAATCCACCGCGCCGAGGGCGTGCATGGCAATCAGGTTGAGGGCGGTCGTGCGCCCGCTGCCGGGCATTCCCAACAGCGCATACACCCCGCCTGCCCGCCCAAGGTCGTCAATGCTGACGGTCGGGACGTTGAAGGGCTGGTGCAGCCACGGCAGGTCGTGGAGCTTGGGGACGACGCGGAAGACGTTGGTGTCGAGGTCGTCATCGGGCGGCTCGGCGAACGGCGGCGCAGCGATGAAGCGCGGCTCGACGGCCACCTTCGAGAGCGCCACCCGGTCACCCGCAAGGTGCGAGCGTTCGGCCTCGCGTACCAGTTCCGCGACGTAACGCCCCTCGGCGCTGACCGCCGCAAAGCGCTGGGCGGTCTGCACACGCTCACTGACATCCGACCGGGCGCGCCCGATTACCCCACGCAGTTGGTACAGGATGAAGGCCGACCCCCACCCTGCCGCAAGCCCGATGCCGAAGTCCCGGAAGCTAAAGTTGTCCGCCATATGTCACCCCTCCATGTACGCCCCTAATCATAACCTGAAGCGCGGCGCAAGGCGATAAAGACGGTGGCGAGGGGAGGGCGGGGGTGTCAAAACATTCGGCAGTGATTCGGGGTTGTCCAACAGAATCTCATAAGACAACAAAAAACGCCCCCCATCCGACCAGCGGACAGGGGGCGTTTTCTTTGGCGCAGAGAGGGCTAGTCGCGAGACGAGCCGAAGATACGCAGCAGGTACAGGAACAGGTTGATGAAGTCGAGGTACAGCTTCAGCGCGCCGATGATGCTCAACTTCAGGATGTTGTCGTTACCCGACATCGCAAATTCCGGCGACTCGGCCATCTTCTTGATTTGATAGGTGTCGTAGGCGGTCAGCACGGTGAACAGCAGCACGCCGAAGTACGACAGCACGAGGTCAAAACCCGCACTGCGGAAGATGAACACGTTCAGCAGGGTGGCGACGATGAGGCCGACCAGACCCATCAGCAGGAACGTCCCCCACTTGCTCAGGTCCATCTTGGTGGTGAAGGCGAACACCGTCATCACACCGAACAGCACCGAGGTGGTGGCAAACGCGCTGGCGACCGACCCGGCGGTGTAGAACGACACGACGATACCGATGGTGACACCGGTCAGCGCCGAGTAAACCAAGAACAAGATGCCTGCCAGCGACGGCGAAAGCTTACTCAGCGCGAAGCTGATGACCAACACGACGGCGAGCTGCGCGATGATTGCGCCCCAAATCATGCCGGGGTTGGCGAGCAGCGACTCGAGGACGGCGGTATTGGTGCTGATGAACAGCGCGGTAAACGCGGTGATGAGCAGGCCGAGACCCATCCACACATACACCAAGCGCATCACGGCACTGATGTCGATGACGGGGATGGCACGCGCCATACCATTGATACCATAGTCGTTCGCGCCGCCGATGGGGCCGATGGGCGAACCATTGTTGCCGTTATTGGGGAAGAGAGACACAGGACCTCCTGAGCAGATTCTATCTATGTTACGCTATAGTATAACGCAGTTTGTTGCCGCGTGCATGAGGCTACCCAAAGATTTGGGGTATCGGCGGGAGAGTAACACCCCTGCCCAGCGGCATACGTAAATTCTGGTAGAGTTAAACAAGGCGGTGGGTGTGCTAAATGCCCATCGCCCTCCGAGAAAGGGAAACCATGCGCCGAGGGACCGTCTTTATTATCGTGTTCATCGCCATCGCTGGGGGCATCCTCGCGCTGACACAGGTCTTCCGGTCGCAGCCACCTTTAGAAGTGGTGGTTGCCGTAGACCCATTGGCCGAACGCTGGGTGCGCGCCGCCGCCGCCGAATTTAACGCCCGTGGCGAGCTGGTCTCCATCGGGCGGCGCGTGCGGATTGAAGTCCAGACCGCCAGCGACATGGCGGTGTGGGGGCAGAACAGCCAGACCGGTTGGACTGCCGAATCCCACCCCGACGGCTGGATTCCGGCGTGGTCGGCGCTGTTCCCCGGCACTTCGGTCGGCGCGGGCGTGACGGCGCAGCGTCTTTCGCCGTCGCTGGCGCGCACCACCCTCGTCTGGGGCAGCATGGGCAGCGCTGGCCTAGAGGACCTGACATGGGACGGCATACAAGCCGCCGCCGATGACGGCGACCGCATCGTCTATCCGCTGGCCGATGGGTCGGTGCAGGGGCTGGGTACGCTGCTTTCCGGTGCAGCGCACCACAACGGCGTCAGCACCCTCAGTGCCGAGATGCTCAACAGCTCAGACACCCGCGCATGGCTGCTGCCCATCGTGCAGGCCGTCCCCAACTTCAACACGGTCGGGCCAGACGTAGCGGTCTTTATGAGTGGCCCGCAGGGCAGCGGTTACGTCGCGGGCATGGCCGCTGAGAGCCAGTGGCTGATGCAGTTGGGCGTCCTCGGCAGCCGCAGTCCGCGCTTCGCCTACCCCGATGCGCCAGTCATGTTCGATTTCCCGTTCTACCTGCTCGACAGCATCAACCAGACCGAGGATGAGCGCGTGGGCATCCGCGCCTTCGCCGAGTTCCTCGCCCAGCCCGCCCAACAGGTCAGCGCGATGGACAGCGGCCTGCGACCGGCATCCAGCGAACCACCCACCGACCACCCCTTATTCACACGCGGCGCGCCGTTCGGCATTTTGTCCGCGCTGTCCGACATCAACGCCGTGGCGCTGCCCGACCAGACCAGCAGCCTGCG
>JALONW010000133.1 GCA_025454725.1 Anaerolineae bacterium | reverse complement strand
GTCAAGGCGGCGGTTCCTTCCTGTGGGATGCGCGGCGCGCTGGCGAACGGATAGCCGCCATATGTCACTGACGCGAAATAGGCGAGGCCGTCCTCACGCGGGACGCCGGTAAAACGGTACAGCCCATCGGGGCCGGGCTGGACGGGCGTCAGGTTCAGGTTGACCGGCTGGCCGGTCTCGATGTCGAACGCGCTGACGGTGACGCCCACGCCGTCGGGCGGGGTGTCCTCGCCGTAGAGTGTCACTGTGCCGCTGATGTCTAAAACCGTGTCATCGACCGGGGTTTGCGCGGCTCGGGGGTCGGCCAGCGATAGCGAACGGGTATAGGCTACCACCGCCCACAGCTCATCTTCGCTGAAGCGGTCGCCGTAAGCGGGCATCACGTCCTCGAAGCCCTCCACCAGCAGCCGGTAAATAAAGGCGTCGTCGATGGTGGTCATGGCGGTCTGGTCGGTCAGGTCTTTCACGCGCACCGGCGAGGCCACCGCTTCTGGGCCGTCGCCGCGCCCGGTATCGCCGTGACATTCGGCGCATTCTTGGTACAGGGTCGCGCCGAGTTCAAGCTGTTGGGCGGTGTAATGCAGCGTGTAAGTATACATCGCCACATCCCAGCGCTCCTGCTCGGTTAAGACGTTGCCCCACGGCGGCATCAGGTTTTCAATCCGCCCATTGGTGATGGTGGTGAACCATTCGTGCGGGGTCTGGTCGCGGGCGCTGGTCGGGTCGGTGAAATCGCCGATGGCCATGCCGCTGTTAAGCGCTACCGGGCCGTTGCCGCGCCCGCCCTCACCGTGACAGTCGGCGCAGTTCAGCGCGTAGAGACGCGCTCCATTGGTCAGGTCGGGCGCGCTGGCCGGGACACCCCGGTCGGGCGCGGGCGGCGGGGTGGCCGTCGCGGGCGGGGCGGGCTGCCGCGTGCTGATAATCGCCGGTTCGCCGCCCAAACCGACACATGCCGACGCCATAACCCCAATCAATCCGATAAGCGCTAACCGCAGCCACCTGTCCATCATCACATCACCTCAAGACTGCAACCAAGACCGCCATTGTACCAATACTCGCTAGGGTGGTGATGAGAGTCGCCGCAGAGGTGAAATGAGTGTCACTGCCGAACTCCGCCGCCAGCGCGTTTGCCAGCACCGCCGTCGGCACAGCTGACTGAACCACCGCCACCGCGTAGAGCAGGCCGGTGAAGCCCAGCCCGTTCGCCAACACCATCCCCACCAATGCCCCGCCGCCCAGACGCAGCGCCGAAGCCACCGTCACCCAGCGCCACGGGACACGCAGTGTCCGCACCTGCATCTGGCCGAGGATGAGGCCGAGCAGTGCCAGCATCCCCGGCAGGGTGGCATCCGCCGCCAGTCCAACCCCGCGCTCAATGGGCAGCGGGAGCGCGATGTCCAGCGCGTTCATCATCAGCGCGATGACCGCACCCCACGTCGTCGGCACGCGCAGCACGTTGAATGCCGCCGCGCCGGGGCTGACCGCCCCGCTGGACGCGATGAATGTGCCGACCATGTTGCCGATAATCGAACTGCTGACGTAGAACAACAGCGCCAGCGCCCCACCCTCTGGCCCAAAGGCAAACGTACACAGCGGGATGCCGTAGTTCCCGGCGTTGAGCTGTGAGGCCGACAGCGCAAACGCGCTGCGCGTGCGTCGGTCTAGCTTGAAGGCCGACGCCAGCGCCCACGCGATGGCGCTCATCACCAGCACCAATAAGGTGATGTGCGCGAATGCCCGCCCAAAATCGCCGGTAACAATGCCCAAGAACCCATCAATCTCCAGCCCGATGAGGGTCTGGAACGACAGCGCCGGGACGAATACATACACCAGCAGGTTGGAGAGCGCACGCGGGTCGGGTTTGAAGCGCCACCCGATGAAGGCCGTGACGCCGACCAGCAGGAAAATCGGCGTCAACACATTGACCAGTACGTCTATAATTTCGAGCATCGCAGCGCCAACCGGATTAAATCCCAGCCAAAATCCAAGCGCACCATGATAGCACGCCCAGCGCCCCAGCGTCGAAACCACACTTGTTTGGTGTTTTTTGATACAACCTTAACTGAATAAATAAAGACACTTGCGTTATATAGGAGTATAAGTGTCGAAATATATAAGGATAAGCAAAATGGGGCTGATTTCACTGGTTTATATGAGTATGTCACACCACCCAATGAGCGATGAGGAGCTGATGCGGATTTTAGAGGTCGCTCGCTCGCACAACCAATCTCATGACATCACAGGGATGCTCTTGTACCGTGATGACTTGTTCATTCAAGTCATGGAAGGCGAGGACGCGGTGGTCTTGCCCTTGTATGAAAAAATTAAGACCGACCCGCGCCACCACCATGTCCTTGAGGTCTATCAAGGCTCCATTGAGAAGCGAGCCTTTGGTCAGTGGGCGATGGGTTTCAATCGCGTGAATGACGCCGATTTCCACGACATCCCCGGCTTTACCGAGTACCTCGAAAACAACTCGGAGCAGGCCTTTTTTACTGACCACCCCAACCGTGCTATCCAGTTTTTAGAGGCGTTCAAGAATCACGCCTACTTCTGATACATTTTGAGGGAACGTGACAATAGGCGACTTGGTAAACATCCCTATGCCCATCACCTTGCAACCGACCACGGATTTTGAGCGCGCTGCTGTCTTATTAGCTGATGCCGACGAGGGACATGAGCGCATCTTGGCGACTGTTAGCGCGCCAGAACACACCGCCTACCTGCTCACGACGGCAGATGGGATGGTCACCGGCGCACTGTTGATGGCGTGGGAGGCTGACGTGGGCGAAATCATCTACATCGCGGTTGACGCGGCGCAGCGCGGCCACGGGTACGGTCGGGCGGCGCTGGAATCGCTCGACGCTGAGGCAATGCGGCGCGGCGTGAGCGTCCTGCGCGTCGGGACGGGCAACTCCAGCCTGAGCAACATTGCCTTTTACCAGAAATGCGGCTACCGCATGGAATCCGTGCGGCGTGATTTTTTCACCTACATCACGCCGCCGCTGTACGAGGATGGAATCGCCCTGCGCGATATGATTGTGTTCCGCCGCGACCTACCGCCAGCGGGGTGAGTTTGGACAAAAAACCGCCCCTATCCGTGACGGTGGGGGCGGTTAGGGCTGGCTTCAGGTTAGCGGACGACCACGCTGTTCTTATAACCTGACTGGTAGACCGCGCCACCGCCGCTGTCCAGCGCCGTGACGCGCCAGCGGATTGCCAGCGTTGGATTGTTGATGTTGAATGTCGCGTTGAAGGTCGTGCGGACAGTGATGTTGGTGAAACCCGGCGTGCAGTTGGTCTCGACGTAGCAGTACAGCACCTCGATGAGGTAGTTTGACGCGCCGGGGTAGCCTGACCACGAGAACACCACGCCCACCGTCGAGGAGCCGGTGCTGTTATTGACAATCTCGTTGAGGATGACGGCTGGCGGCGGGGTGGCCTCCGGCGCAGGGGTTGGCGGCGGCGGGGTCGGCGTGTGGGTGGGGGTGGCAGTCGGCGTGGGAGTGGGGGGCGGCGCGGCGGCCACCAACGTCTGGATGTCGTCTACAGTCTGCGCCACCCAGCCATCGCGCCCAGTGGGGAACAGTACGCGCCACCACACGAGTCCATCGGCCTCGACCGGCCCTTCCAGCAGGTTGACGCGCACGCCGGGGTCAACCCGCGTCACGACCTCGCTGCCCGTACCGGGGGCGCTGCGGACATTGAGCTGGTCGCCATCTTCACTAGCGGTCTCTGCCCAGCCACCGACGAACAACCCATCGGTGGCGCTTGGCGTATCCGGGGCATCGCCCGTGACCGTTCCGGCTTGCAGTGCCTCGACCAGCGGCGGCACACCCGACACGACCAACGGGTCGAAGGATGACCCTTCCAGCGCGGCCCAGCGCGTGTACTCAATGGCGCGCACCCCAGCGCGCATGTCGCTGTCCACCCACTGCACCATCGTCCCTGATGGGAGCTGGACGAAGCGCTCGTAATCCGACGCGCTGGCCGGCACACCGTCTATCAGCGGGACGCGCACGAGGTCTACGCCGGAAGTGCTGTTGAGCGCCATCACCATGCCAGATTGCAGCCCGTACCAATCCAGCGCGGTCTCACTGCCGGGCAGCGCCCCGGCGGCTGTGCCGTCACGACCGATGAGGACAACCTGACCGGCCTCGGCCACGGCGACCAATCGCCCATCATCCACGAAACGCGGCCTGCCCAGCGACTCGCCCGCGTCCCCGGCATTGTAGAAGCGCGCCAGTTCACCGCTGTAGCTGTTGAACCATTGGAGGCCGCCATTGGCGATGCTGACCAGCTCACCGGACTGGGTATACACATCGGTTTCGATGGCGTAGGTGTTGGTCTGGGTGACCGCGCCGGTAAAACTGTTCCAGACGAACACGGGCGGCGTTTGCGGGCCGGTGGCCTGCGCGTCTACCAGCGCGAACGCGATGCTGCCATCGGGGCGGAAGTGGATGGGGTAGGGTGTATAGCCGTAGGTGCGCGGCTCGTCGGGAAGCGCATCCTGTGTCAGGCTGGCGACCACGTTCAGCTCGCTGTCGTAGACGTTCAGCACCCAGCCGATGGGGTCAAGGCCGTAGCCCAGCGCGAGGTGCTGCACCCCGTTACGCAGGCCGAACGCGCCGGGTGCGCGTAGGAAAAAGCTGGTGTAAGCCGCTTCTTCGGCCATGACCAGCTCGGCCTCACTGATGAATCGGAACCCGCCGCGCTCAGTCGGTTCGATGCCGCCCAAGACGATAGCCTTGTCTGACGACCCCTGTTGCCGGGCGATGTAGGCCACCCGCCCGTCCAGCATGGCGATGGTCGAGGCGTTGCGGTTGAAGCCGTCTGGCAGCGGCAGCGACAGTTCCCCGATGATGGACGAGTCATCCATCAGCAGGAGCGTCCCGCTGTCGGGCAGGTAAGCAGCGGCGGCATAGGTCGGGGGTTCGCTCGGTTGGGCGCTGACAGCAAGGACAGCCACCAGCATCAGGATAAACGTGAGGAGCAGGGGTTTATGGCGCATGGCGAAAACCTCAGGGTAGGGGTGGGTGAGTTTTAGATGACGTTTCACCAATTATAACGCAGCGATGTGCTGTGTGTGGCCTACGGCTGACAAACCACCTGACAGCGCTATCCCCACGCCACAAAAAAGCCCCTCCGGTCTGGAGGGGCTTCTGTGCATATCATCGTCCAGCGTGGGTTACTGGATGGCGTCGTAGCCGGGACCCTTCTCGAAGAAGTCGTAGTTGGGCTGGATATCGACCGTCAGGTCCACCACATCGCCGTCGTTGTGGGCCACGCGCGCCGACCCACCGAACGGGATACGCTCTTGACCGGCGGCCATGACGTATTCGGCGGGGACTTCTTCCTCGATGAAGATGGCCTCATACGGGCATTCCGGCACGCACGCGCCGCAGTCAATGCAGGTATCGGGGTCGATGAAGTACCACGGCCACTCGTTTTCCGGCTGACCGGGGACGATGCATTCGACCGGGCAAACTTCCGTACAAGCGCCGTCGCGCAGGCAAAGGCTGGTGATAATATGGGTCATCTTGTCGTCTCCGTCAATCGTTCTAAGCGCGCCGAGATAGGCGCGGCATGGTTTTTTCCCTTACAGTTTTTAGCATAGCAAATTTAGCCGGGCGGTTCTGGAACTTTTGTTGGATTTAAGCCTCAATTTTCCCAGCGTTACACAACTCTCATCTTTCGTGACAAGATTAAATTTACCTCGGTTAAATTTTGGCGGCGTCAGGCAATCACCCCTTACCCGACGCGGCCTTTTTTGCTAGTGTGGGTGGGAAAAGCAGTGACAAGGGATGCGTGGTGAGTGATGAGAGGGGGTTTGCCAATACGCCACACATGAGCATACTTGGGGAAATGGGATAGTAGGGCGCAGCACGTTGCGCCCCTACAGCCAAAAACGGTTGTTCGACTTGTTGATTTTAGGTCGCCAAGACGAGAAATCAGTGTAGGGGCGGCTTGCCCGCCCGCTGACCCCAAAGAGGAACCCCATGGTTGCTTTCTTGACGGACTACTATGCACATATTTTTTACCAATAGCCCTTAAACAAGACATTCTTCGGATTTTACACTCATTATCCATCACTCATCACTTGCAAACCCGAATTAGGGACAAGGGGTGATTTGCTGGAATCTCGAAACTCAGAGAAGGATACCCAACCACCATGGCTTATTGGCTGCGTGACGCGCTCCTCCCCCTCCCCGCGCTGGCATGGATGCTGCTGGGGGTTGGGCTGCCGTGGGCGCTGGTGATGCTGCCGCGCCGCGATTGGCGCAGTCGCCCGCTGGTGGCCTGCTTGACGCTGGCAGTCGGCCCAGCGCTGGTGACGGCGTGGATGCTGGTGTTGGGCATGGTCGGCGGGCGCACCGAATCACCGCTGCTGACATGGCCCAACACGCTGGCCGGGACGGGCGCGCTGGCCGCTGTCGGCTGGCTGTGGATGTGGTATAAGCGCCGCACCACCACGCCGCATTACCCCCTACCGACAAAGCCGCTGGCGCTGGACGAGCGTCTAATCGTCATCATGATTGGCGCGGCCTTCGTGCTGAGGTTCTTGGCTGCGGTCTGGTATCCGTTCTTCGAGTATGACCCGCTGTGGGTTTACGCCTACGAGGGTAAGCTGTATGCGCTGCTGGGCTATATCCCAGAGAACATCGGTTACTACCCCCAATTGCTCCCCCTGAGCTACACCTACGCCCAGCTTGCCGCCGGTCAGATTAACGACCACGTGGCACGGGCGGCCTTCCCAATCTTCCATTGGGGCGCGGCGCTGGCGGCCTATGTGCTGGGGACACGCCTCTTTACCCGTCGCACCGGGGTCTACCTCGCCGGGCTGTGGACGCTTTACCCCCACGTCGCGGACTGGGCGATTTTTGGCGACCTTGAAATTCCGCTGACGTTCGGTTTTACCGGCGCGGCGGCCTTCTTCATCCAAGCGTGGACGCTGCACGACAACCGACGGCTGCGCCTACACTACGCGGCGATTGCCGGGTTCTTCCTCGGTGTAGTGATGTGGACCAAACCGACCGGCGGCGCGTTCATTTTGGGCGTCGGTCTGCTGGTCGCGTTCGAGACTTTGCGCGTGCGCTTCAACTGGGCGGCGCTGCGCCCCCGTTTCGAGGTCGCATTTATCACTGGGCTGGTCTGCATCCCGCTCGGCGCGGTCTGGTACGCCCGCAACATTGCGCTCGGTCACCGCCCCATCGATTTTCCCCACTCGTTTTGGCTGACACAGGCGCAGCGCTCCGGTGTCGAGTTTGGCTGGCCGCTGCTGGCGCTGGCGGTGCTGCTGGCCGCGCTCTACACCGCCCGTCTGCGCTCACGCCCGTCCCTGCGGATGGTCGTACCGGGCGTCGGGCTGGTGCTGGCTGGTCTGCTGCCCAGCATCTTTGTCCCACACCGCATCACGCTGATTGAATGGGTGATTTTGGCGGCAGGTGTCGGCCTGCTGGCCGCGGCGCTCATCCCCTATTTGCGACAGCACGCGGAACAGGCCGTCAAGCGTGATGTGTCGGTGGTCGGGTGGGCACTGCTGCTGGCACTGCCATATTTCATCGTGTGGTTCATGTCGTACAGCTACCATTATCGGCTGTCGTTCGCCATCGTCCCGCTGATGGCGCTCCCGGTCGCGCTGACGCTGGCGCGCTGGCTGCCCCCTCAGCACGGCAAAGCCTTAAACTGGCGATACGGCCTGCCGCTGCTGTTGGTCTGCCTGCCGGGCGTGTTCTGGTCGGCCTATAAAATTGACGCAGGGTGGGATTACCTGTGGTCGAATGACCTGCCGGACGACTTCGCCCGACGCGTCTCGACCAACCCGGCGTTGACCCGCACGGTCAGCCGACTCGAAAACGACATCAAAGACCGGGGACTGAGCGAGCCAGTCATCATCGCGCCGGGGTTGCAGCGCCTGCCGTTCTACTTCCCGCTGGACGACGTGCGAATCGGCGCGCCGCCCATTACGCTGGAAGAATTGGACAGGGCAGATTTCTACGTCTTCACCCAAGAGGCGCGCTGGCTGTACGAGGAGCAGGACTACCCCCTCGTCAACCCGGTGACCGGCTCGCTGGGGCGCGTTGAGGTGTTCGAGTGGCGCGGGTGCTGGGAGGACAGCAGTTTCTTCGGGTGTGTTTACAGCGTGCGCCCCGATAGTGTGCGTTTCCGGGAGCCGCGCAATATGACGCCGTTGGTCGATGCCCCGGTTTGGGGTGACTTCGGCCAACTGGTCGGCGCAGATGTAGCCGAAAACGAGGGCTTGGGCAGTGGTAATCCGCCGAGTCTGCGCTTGGTGTTCCGGGGCATCCAGCCCGCCGACCTGGACTACACGCTGTACATCCATCTGCTCGACTCCGACGGAAACTACCTCACAGGTTGGGATTCGCTCCCTGTCCAGACCGAATACGGCTACTACTCGACGCGCTTCTGGCAGCCGGATGAGTACATCGTCCACCGCACGACCCTTACCCTGCTGCCAGACATCACCCTGACGCCGGGCGAGACCTATACCCTGCGCGTCGGGATGTACGACTTCTTCGCGGATGCCCAGCGCATCGAGGCGGTCTACAGCGACGGCCTGACCTCAGACGGGGTGACTCTGCCCGTCGAGCTGACCTACACCACGCCCTGAGCGCGCAGCCGGGCGAGGTCGGTCGGCGTATAGCCGAGCAGTTCCGCCAGAAGCTCATCGGTGTGCTGGCCGACCTGCGGCGGCGGATAGCGCACCGCGTCCGGCGTGTTGGGCAGCAGCGGCGACGCGACCATCTTCAGCGCTTCGCCGTTGGCCAGCGTCGTCTCGCGGATGAGATGGCGGGCGCGGGCGTGGTCATCGTCCAGCGCCTGCGCCACCGTCTGCACCGGCCCCGCTGGGATGCCGACCGACAGGCACAGCTCGACCCAATAGTCGGCGGGCTGGGTAGCGAACACAGAAGCTAATTCAGCCACCAGTGCCGCCCGTTCAGCGACGCGCTGCGGGTTGGTGGCGAAACGCGGGTCAATGGCGAGGTCTGGTCGCACAATCACTTGGCACAGCGTCCGGTACTGACCGTCGTTGCCGACCGCCAGCGCGAACGGTGCATCGGCGGCCTGAAAGTTCTGATACGGGACAATCGTGCTGTGCGCGTTGCCGTAGCGCGCCGGAGTCCGCCCGCTGACCAGCGCCCCGCCCGCCACATTGACCAGCGCCGAAAGTTGCGCGTCCATCAGCGCGAGGTCGAGGTGCTGCCCCTCGCCGGTGCGCTCAGCATGGCGCAGCGCCGCCAAGATGCCTGACAGCGTAAACAATCCGGTGAACACGTCCACCACCGCCACCCCGACCTTATAACCGTCGCTTTCGGCTGGCCCGGTGATGCTCATCAGGCCGGACATGGCTTGGATGATGTGGTCATAGCCGGGGCGGTCACTGTACGGGCCGGTCTGCCCAAACCCGGTGATGCTGGCGTAGATCAGAGCCGGGTTTTCGGCGCGCAGGCTGGCATAATCGAGGCCGAACTTTGCCATCTGACCGGGCTTGAAGTTCTCGACCACGATTTGCGCGCTGGCGGCCAATTTT
>JALONW010000512.1 GCA_025454725.1 Anaerolineae bacterium | reverse complement strand
AGTCAAGCGCCGTGGGAGTGGCTGACCGTCTACGCGCTGAACCTCGCCATTATCATCTACCGCCACCGCGCTGACCTCGCACAGCCCATCCGTTTCCGCATCCCGCCGTTTTTAGCCAAGCGTAACCGTTCATCATGACCCCGTTTGACCTTATCGTATGGTTCGTGACCGGCGCCCTGACAGTAATTGCCGGGATTCTGTTGGTCAATCTGCCGCTGTTCCCACTTCTGGGGCGCGGCAAAACATGGTCAGGCGCATGGCCGAGGGTATCAGTTTTGGTGCCGGCGCGGGACGAGGCCGCCGTGATTGGCGAGACCGTCCGCACGCTGGCGACGCAGGATTACCCCGACCTTGAGGTCATTGTGCTTGATGACCACTCGACCGACGGGACGGGTGACCTCGCCCGTGGGCGGGTAAAAATTGGGCGTGTCATCAGATGGCGCAGGCTGCGACCGGCGATATTTTAGTGTTTACCGACGCCGATGTACGCTGGCAGCCCGGCGCGGTGCGGGCATTGGTCGCGCAGATGTTGACCAGTCGCGCCGACCTGCTGACGGTTTGGCCGACCCAAACCACCGTCACATGGGCGGAGCGCCTCGTCGTGCCGCTGATGGCGCTGGTCGTGATGGCTTATCTGCCCATCTGGGGCGTGCATTACGTCCGGTCGTTCATTTTTGGCGCGGCCAATGGGCAGTGTATGGCGTGGCGGCGCGACGCTTATCAGCAGGCGGGCGGCCATCAGGCGGTGCGTGATAACGTGCTGGAAGACGTGACGCAAGCGCGCATCGTCAAGGGATTGGGCTTGCGTCTGCGGATGGCCGACGGCGCGGGCTGGATTGGCTGCCGGATGTATGAAAACTGGGCGACCGTGCGGCTCGGCTATGCCAAGAACATCCTCGCTGGCTACGGCGGGGTCGTGCCGCTGCTGGTCGCGACGGTTTTCCACTGGCTGATTTTCTTATTCCCATGGGTGTGGCTGATGTTCGGCGGCGGGGTGCAAGCGTTGGCGCTGGTTGCGCTTGGCTTGACACTGCGGGCACTCACAGCAGGCTGGACGCGCCAGCGAATCGCGGACGCGCTGCTGATGCCGGTTTCGGCGGTGCTGATGACCATTATTGCGGCGCAGGCGTTGATTTGGCACTGGCGCTACGGCGGGCCGATGTGGAAAGGTCGAATTGTGAAACGGGCGGGTGCGAAGTCATGACGCGGGCGGTGGTGGTGGGCGGGGGAATTGGCGGCCTGAGCGCAGCGATTCGGCTGGCGGTACGCGGCTGGCAGGTCACGGTGGTGGAACAAAATGCGGCGCTCGGCGGCAAGATGGGCGAGGTCTCGGTGGACGGCTTCCGCTGGGATACCGGGCCTTCGGTCATCACGATGCGGCATGTGTTCGAGGAATTATTCGCCGAAGCGGGCGTAAATCTGAGTGATTATCTGACGCTGCTGCCGATTGACCCGCTGACGCGCTATTTTTGGCCGGACGGCGCACAGCTAGACGCCCGCGCCAGCCTGTCCGAGATGGCCGCGCAGGTCGCGCAGTTTGACCCCCGCGACGTAGAAGGTTATTTGCGCTATCTGGCCTACGCTGCGCAGATTCACCGCATCACTGGGCCGGTGTTCATCTATGACCGTCCACCGCGCCCCAAGAGTTTCTTGAGTGTTCCGCTGCTGGACTGGCCGAAGGCCGACCCATTCCGCACGATGGACGCCGCCATTCGCGCCCACGTCCGGTCGCCGCATATGCGCCAGTTTTTGGGGCGATTCGCCACCTACGTCGGCGGCAGCCCCTACGAAGCGCCCGCCACGCTGAACGTTATCGCCCACGTCGAGTTGGTCGGCGGGGTGTGGTATCCACAGGGCGGCATCTACGCCATTGCGCGGGCGTTCGAGCGTTTGGCGCGTGAGGTCGGCGTGGAAATCATCGCCGGGGAGGGCGTGAGCGCCGTGCGGGTCGAGGGTGGCCGGGCGGTCGGTGTGACACTGGCCGACGGGACAGCATTGGATGCCGACGCAGTGGTCTGCAACGTCGATGTCGCGACGGCTTACCGGCACTTGCTCCCGCAAACCGACGCCATTCAAAAGCGGCTGGCTGGCTTAGTCAAACAAGAGCCGTCGTGCAGTGGATTCGTGCTGCTGCTGGGCATCGAGGGGCAGCATGAGCGGCTGGCACACCACAATATTTTATTCAGCCGCGACTACCCGCGTGAGTTTCAGCAGATTTTCAAAGACCGCGTGCCGCCCGACGACCCGACGGTTTATATCTCCATCACGTCTAAGACCGACCCGTCCCACGCGCCCGACGGCCACGAAAACTGGTTCGTGTTGGTCAACGCGCCCGCGCTGACCGACGGTTTTGACTGGGCGACAGAAGCGCCGCGCTACCGTGATTTGGTTTTGGCGCGCATGGCGGAGTCCGGGTTTGACGTGCGCGGGAACATCGTCTCGGAGCAGGTGCTGACCCCGGTTGACCTGCAAAACATGACCGGCGCGTTTCGCGGCGCGCTGTACGGCGCATCGGCCAACAGCAAATGGACGGCCTTCAAACGCCCCCACAACCGCTCCCCCGACGTAGCTGGCCTCTATTTCGCGGGTGGGACGACACACCCCGGCGGCGGCGTGCCGATGGTCACACTGTCGGGCAAGGTGGCGGCAGAACTGGCGGTCGAGGACGCGGCGCGGGCATGAAGTGTTACTACGCCGACCATTTTGTGCTGCCGCTGCCGGACGGCCACCGCTTCCCAATGCGGAAGTATGCGCGCCTGCGCGAGCGCCTGCTGTCCGAGGGGGTGATTGCGCCCGATAACCTGTTTATCCCCCCGGCGGCCACCGATGAGGATATTTTGCGCTGCCACGACGCCGATTACCTCGAACGTGCCAAAACTGGCCAACTGACCGAGGCCGAA
>JALONW010000132.1 GCA_025454725.1 Anaerolineae bacterium | reverse complement strand
CGTGTGTGCGGTGCAGCAAGACGCTGGAAATGGCGTGGGGCATCTGCCCGTACTGTGCCACCCCGCAGGCCGTCATCGCGGTCGATGACGTTGGCGCGGTGCGCGGCGTGGTCGGGGATACCAGCGCTCGCGCCCCGATGGCCGAACAGCGTGCGCGCCGCCGCGCCACCCGCGAGTCCAGCCCGCCGCCCGCTTCGTCAGGCGGGTCATTGGAGTTTGTTGACGGGGAATAAGCGTCTAGAACTTGCGCCGTCTCGCACGGTTCGACTCTTGCAATAGGTTGCCACCGTAGCTCAACGGCAGAGCATTCGCTTCGTAAGCGACAGGTTAAGGGTTCAAATCCCTTCGGTGGCTCTCAACCCAAGCCTGCAAACCCCAATTTGCGGGCTTTTTTGTAGTATGGAGGCGGAGACGGCGCGCATGGAGACTCCGGGGCTGGATCGCCCGTTTACGATTGGTGTGGCCGGTGGGACGGGCAGCGGCAAGACCACCGCCGCGCAAGAGATCATCGAACGGGTGGGGAACGACAAGATCGCCTACCTGCCGCACGATGCCTACTACAAAGACCTGCGCCACCTGCCGCCCAACCAGCGCAAACAGATCAACTTTGATCACCCCGATTCGCTGGACAATGCGCTGATGGTCCAGCACCTGCGCCAGCTCCTAGCATGGCAGCCGGTAGACATCCCCATCTACGACTTCGCTAATGACACCCGCACTGGGCAGACCATCCACGTCGAACCGAACCCGATCATTTTGGTCGAGGGGATTTTGATTTTTGGTGAGCCGGAACTGCGTAAGCTGTTGGACTTCAAGATTTTTGTCGATACCGACGCCGACATCCGCTTCATCCGCCGCCTCCAGCGCGATACCCGCGAGCGTGGGCGGACGGTCGAGAGCGTCATCAGCCAGTACCTGACCACGGTGCGCCCGATGCACATGGAATTCGTCGAGCCGAGCCGCCGCTACGCCGACATCATCATCCCCGAAATGGTATTCAACCACCCTGCCATCGACATGGTGGCTGATCGCATCCGCATGTTGACCATGCGCCGCGCCACCCGTTGATTTCTGGATGAGCGCTGGCACAAAAAGGCCGCAATAGGCCGTGAGAATCAACGCAAACGCGCTCTAAGGCGTGCTACACTGCCGATTAACCCATTGAAATGGGCGCTGTTGGGTTTCCAATGGCTTTTTACCCGTTTTTACGATTAAGGTAGTGTGTCACCATGACCATGACCCGTGATATGTGGCGTCAGCTTTCTGTGATTATCGCTCTTGTCGGCGTGATCGTCTTCAATGCGCTGTCGCAAACCCTCCCGTTGGGCGGGCAGACCAGCGCTGAGATCGCCAACCGCTTCACCAACAACCTGTATTTCCCGGCCAACTACGCCTTCAGCATCTGGAGCGTCATCTATTCGTTCCTGATCGCCTTCACCATCTATCAAGCCCTGCCGTCGCAGCGTGAAAATCCCCACGTTCGGAAGATTGGCTACCTGTTCGTACTGACCTCGATTTTTAACATCTTGTGGCTGACCTGCTTCCACTACAACGCCTTCCCGATGAGCATGGCGATGATGATTGGTCTGCTGGTCACACTGCTGCGGATTTATATGATCTTGGACATTGGCGGTAAGCCAGTCAGCCGCACCACCAAATGGCTGATTCATATCCCTTTCAGCCTGTACCTCGGTTGGATTACCGCCGCGACGGTTGCCAACGCCAGCTATGTCATCCTCGATGCACGCGGCAGCGGCAGCCTAATGTACGACTCGGACATGACGTGGGCGATTATTATGCTGGTCGTGACCGGCGCGTTGGGTGTGCTGATGGGTATCTTGCGCCGCGACTACGCCTACAGCGCGGTCGTCATCTGGGCAGTTTGGGCGATTAACGCCCGCCACGCCGAGACCTACCCATTGATTGGGACGGTGTGCGTGTTGGTGTGCCTTGCGACGGCAGCGGCCATCGCGTTCTCGCTGTTCCGTGACCTGCGCGGCGGTCAGGGCGGCGTGCTGGCGAGCAAGACGGCCTAAATCCATCATGCCGACAGCGGTGATTTGGGGTGCATCCGGTGGGATTGGCGCGGCGCTGGTGGGTGGGCTGAAGGCTCGCGGCTGGACGGTCTACGGCGCGGCGCGGGACGAATCGCGTGTCCCCGCCGAGGCTGATGGGGTGGTCAGTTTCGATGCGGGGTCGAGCTACAGCATCCAACAGGCGCTGTTCAACCTCGCACAGCAGGCCGACGGCCTCGACCTCGTGGTGTATGCCGCCGGGCTGATGCACCCCGCCGCGCTCGACAAGGTCGAGTCGGCGGCGTGGGAGCAGGTCATGACGGCCAACTTCACCGGCGCGCAGTGGACAGCGGTGGGGAGTCTGCCGCTGCTTAACCCCGGCGCACACCTGATGTTCATCGGCGCGTATGTAGACCGCATCACGCTCCCGCGTATGGGGGCCTATGTGGCGGCCAAATCCGCGCTGGAGACGTGGGCGAAGGTGCTGGCGAAAGAAAACCGCAAGCATCGCGTCACACTGGTTCACATGCCAGCGGTCGATACCCCGTTTTGGGCGAATGTCCCGTTCAATCTGCCCGCCGGGGCGCTCACTTCTGACCAAGCGGCCTCCGCAATGCTTGATTGGCACGACGCGGGGCAGTCCGGCACGCTGGACATCGAACACGGTTAGGCGATAAACAAAGACGGACAGCGTATAGGCTGCCCGTCTTTGTGTTCTATTGAGGCCGATACTTACCCAATCGACGTGAATGGGTCACCCACGCGGTGGACCTTAATCAGGTTGGTCGCTCCGGCGCGCCCGAACGGGACGCCGGCGACGATGACAAGGATGTCGTTTTGGTGCGCGACGTTAATCTTGCTGGCATGGGTGACGACCTCGCGCAGCATCTCGTCGATGGTGTTGAACTGCGGGACGAGCAGCGGGGTTACGCCCCACACCAGCGCCAGCCGGTGATAGGTGACTTCATCAGGCGTGACGCACAGTACTGGCGTGGTCGGGCGCAGGGCGGCGACTCGCTGGGCAGTCGCGCCGCTGAGAGACGCGGTGATGATGGCGCGGGCGTCCAGCGACTTAGCAATCTCAAAGGTCGATGAGCCGATGGAGTCCGCGATGGCCTCCTTGCTGCCCATGCGGATGGCAGGCATCCCACGCGGGTTGCTGGTCAGGTGGCTTTCGGCGTTGAGCGCGATGCGAGCCATGGTTGCCACGGCTTCGACCGGGTAGTTGCCGCTGGCGGTTTCGTTGGAGAGCATCACCGCATCCGAGCCGTCCACAATGGCGTTGTACACGTCGCTGGCCTCAGCGCGGGTGGGGCGCGGGCTGTCCACCATCGAACTGAGCATCTGAGTGGCGGTGATGACTGGCTTGGCGGCGCGGTTACACAGCTCGATGATGCGCTTTTGCTCGAACGGGACGCGCTCCGGCCCGATTTCCAAGCCCATGTCGCCGCGTGCGACCATTACACCGTCCACGAGGTCGATGATACTGGCGATGTTCTCCAGTGCCTCGTGCTTCTCAATCTTGGCGATGATGGCGGCCTTGCCGTTGAGGTGCGTGACCAGCCAGCGCATCTCGCGGATGTCGTCGGCGCTGCGGACGAACGACATAGCGAGGAAGTCGGTCTGCTGCTTGAGCGCAAACTCGATGTCGGCGCGGTCCTTGTCGGTGATGGCGCGCATCTGGTGGCGGGCGGCAGGAGCCATCACGCCCTTACGCGAGGTCAGTAGACCGTCTATGACCACCTCACACACGAGGTTGCGCCCGTCGGCCTCGACCACCATCAACTCGAAGTTGCCGTCATCCAGCAAAAGCTGCATCCCAGCGCGGACATCTTCCGTAAATTCAGGGTGGGGGAGGGTGATGATGTTGCCCTCGCCTGTGTGACCTTCATCCAGCGTCAAGACCAACCGGTCGCCGCGCTTGAGGTTGAGGCCGGGTTCGGTAATCTTGCCAATGCGGATTTTGGGGCCTTGGATGTCGCTGAGGATGGCGACGACCGCACCTTCTTCTGCGGCGATGCGCCGGATGCGCGTGATGCGGTCGGCGTGGTCAGGGTGTGCGCCGTGCGAGAAGTTGATGCGGGCAACGTTCATCCCAGCGCGAATCATCTGGCGGATGGTCTCGTCGTCATTCGATTTTGGGCCAATCGTTGCGACAATCTTGGTTTTCTTACCGTTGAACTGATGTAGGGCCACGGCGGATAACGTCCTTTCGATGTAGACTGCTAGACTATGCCCAAGATTGAGCGGAACGGCAATGATGCAAATTGTACAGTTTAGCAGGCTTGGTTGGCGAGACCGGCATTCATCATGTGCTAAGGGCAAATTCATTAGCCCTTCTAAGCATTTTTGTATACCTTCTGTCTGAGGGCGGGGGCATACCCGGATAATCTACATGACTGCATATTTGCCACAAACTTGGGAACACCAGCTTTTATTGATGGCCGAGGAGGCTCAGGACACCCGTTCTGACCACGCTTTCGGCCACCACCACACCAACCACGGGACTGTGGCGGCGGCCTATGCCCACTGTGCCGACATCACCCGCCAGAACAGCAAAACGTTCTATCTCGCGTCGGCACTGCTGCCGCCGGAGAAACGGCGGGCGGCACGGGCGCTGTATGCGCTGTGCCGGGTGACGGACAACATCGTGGACTGCCCAGAAGACGGGGTAGACACGCTGTCAACGCTGGAGGCGTGGCGGGAGCGGGTGCGCGAGGCCGATACCTGCGATACCGACCCCATCTTGGCGGCATGGGCGGACGCCCGCCACCGCTTCGCCATCCCACCGGGCTATGTTGACCAGCTCATCGACGGGGTGCGACGCGACCTGACCCATAAGCGCTACGCCGACTTCGCGCAGTTGGCCGGGTACTCGTATGGCGTGGCTTCGACGGTCGGGCTGATGGCGATGCATATCGTCGGTTACAGCGGGGCGGAGGCGCTGCCCTATGCCGTGCGGTTGGGCGTGGCGCTGCAAGTGACCAACATTCTGCGCGATGTGGCCGAAGATTGGCGTTTCGGGCGCGTCTATCTGCCGCAAGATGAGCTGGCGATGTACGGCCTGAGCGAGGACGACATCGCGGCGGGCAAAGTGACGGAGGCGTGGCGCGAGTTTATGCGCTTCCAGATTGCGCGCAACCGCCTGCTTTACAAAGAGTCGTGGGAGGGCGTCGCCACGCTCGACCCCGACGGGCGTTTTGCGATTACGGCGGCAGGCCAGCTTTACAACGCCATTCTGACCGACATCGAACACCATGACTATGACGTTTTTTCGCGCCGCGCACACATCGGGGCGGCGGGCAAACTGGCGCGTCTGCCGCAAATCTGGTGGATGAGCGTGCGGCGCGCACCCCACACGAAAGCGGGTAAATTGTGACCTATTTTGGGTTCTTGGCGCGCTATGTGGTGCTGCCCTTGGTCGTTTTGCGGGCGCTGTTGGCACTGGGACGTAAAAACGGCCAAAAACCGCCGGATGAGCTGACTAACTGGCCGGAAGATAAGGTGCTGTTGGCACATGCTGCCGTCGCTGTAACTTATACGACCATCTGGGACAATTACCTCGTCGCCAGCGGCATTTGGGGCTATGACCGCAAGCTGGTGACGGGCGTCAAGCTCGGTTGGGTCCCGATTGAGGAATACACCTTCTTTGTGTTACAACCGCTGCTGTCGGGGTCGCTGCTTCAGGTGTTGGCGCGCCACATCCCCGCCGACCCGCCCACGGGAGATACCATGCCTACGCAGCGCGCTGCCGCGACCGGAGCTTTGGGCGTGCTGTGGCTGGCGTCGATGTACACCTTATGGAAGGGCGGCCCGCGCCGCCGCTACCTCAGCCTGATTACGAGTTGGGCGCTGCCGCCGATTATGCTTCAGGTCGGTTTCGGCGGCGATATTTTGTGGCGTCACCGTAAGCTGATTGCGGCGGCGCTCATCCCGGCCAGCGCTTATCTCGGCTATGCCGACAGCAAGGCCATCCGCGCCGGGACGTGGCACATCAGCGAGAAAAAGACCATCGGTTGGAATGTGATTCCCAATCTGCCGTTCGAGGAGGCGCTGTTCTTCCTGCTGACCAACGTCCTGCTGATTTTTGGCGTGACGCTGGTCTTGTCGAAGGAGAGCGAGAAACGGCTGCCGGGGTTCTTAAGGGAGGGTTATGAGCGGTTCAAAGCGCGTTACATCGAAAACCGTGAGTGAGCGCGGTATCTGGGCGTTTCAAGAGCGCGTCTCGACGCTGTTGTTCAACTGGAACGCGGCCAATATCGCCGTCGGTTTGATGGCTGGGCGGCGCGGCGGGTTCTGGCGTGGGTTCGGCGGGCAGGCGGTCGGCTGGGGCGTCATCAACTGGGCGATTGCGGTCGTCGGGTCACATTTTGGGCGCAAGCGCCGCGCCGAACTGCCCGACCCGGACAGCCCAGCGGTGTTCGAGAAAGAAAAGACCAACCTCCGCAACATCTTGTGGGTAAACTGGGGTCTCGACCTGCTTTATATCTGGGGCGGCTGGCGCTTCCTACGCGGCGCAAAGCCCAACGAGTCGGTACGCGCTGGGACGGGTGCAGGCATCATGGTTCAGGGCTTGCTCCTGTTCATCTTCGACTCGCTGATGCTGCGCGAGATTGCCGAGGTTAAGCCGGTCGCCAAGCGCGGCGGGCGCAAGAAGACATCCAAGACGGCGGAGGGCGACGATGCTCCCACCGATTGAGGCGTTTTCGGGCGAGGAACATCAGCCGTTCACGCTGACCGGAGGTAAACCGGCGGCGTTGTTCGTGCATGGCTTCCCCGGCACGCCGAATGACCTGCGCGCACTGGCCGAGTCGCTCAACGGTGACGGCTGGACGACTCATAACCTGCTGCTGCCCGGTTTCGGGCGCGACATTGAGCAAATGCCTAAGTACACCTTTAAGCATTGGCTAGCCGCGGTCGTCTCGCACCTGAACGACCTCAAGCAGCGCCATTCGCCGGTGATGCTGGTCGGTCACTCGATGGGCGGGGCATTGAGCATTAACGCGGCAGCGGTGACCGGTGTGGATGCATTGGTGCTGCTCGCGCCGTTCCACAAGATTAACCACGTGCTGTGGTCGGCGCTGCCGGTCGTGCAGACCGTTATCCCGCAGGTCAAGCCGTTTAAGCTTTTCAAGCCAGATTTCAACGACCCAGCCTTCCGCGACGGCGTGAACAAATTTATGCCCGGTTTCAACTTCGACGACCCGCAGCAGCAGGCCGCCGTCCGTGAGCTGGTCATTCCGGTGCGGGTGTTCGGTCAGGTGCGGGCGGCGGGGGCAGCGGCCTACGCCAACGCGCCCAAAATCAGCGCGCCGACCGTCGTGATTCAAGGGCGGCAAGACCCGCTCGTCACCATCGAAAACACGCGGCGTCTGGCGGCGCGCTTGGGCGGCGCGTCCAAATGGGTCGAGGTCGATGGCGTGCATGAAATCAACCGCGCCGACCACGCCTCATGGCCTGCCGTGCGCGAGGCAGTGCTGGCCTTCGCGGCGAGCGTTCTGACCGGGAAGGGCTAAGGGGAATCCTAATGCTGCGTTACCTGCGCGGGGTGCTTCACCCTGAGATTTATCATGGATTTGGCCGGAAAGCCCCGTATTTCGAGGGTTGGTATTACAAGCTGGTCGATGCGGCACGCGGGCGGCGTTTGGCCGTCATCCCCGGCATCTTCAAGGCTGAGGGCAGCGAGACCGGTGACCATTCATTCATCCAAGTGTTGGACGGGATGAGCGGACGCGCCAGCTACCACCAATACCCGGCAGAGGCGTTTATCGCGCACCCCGAACGGCTGGACGTGCGGGTCGGAAACAGCCATTTCACCGCCGAACACATCCGTTTAGACATCGACACACTGGACGGACGCGTGGCGGGTGAGGTTCGCTTTGCCGAGCGCGCTTTGTTCCCGTCTACGCTGTGGATGCCGGGCATCATGGGGCCATTTGCGTGGATTCCGGCGATGGAGTGCTATCACGGGCTGGTCAGCCTCGACCATCGGCTGGACGGGACGCTGACCGTGGACGGCGCGCCGTGGGATTTTGGCGGCGGGCGCGGCTACATCGAAAAAGACTGGGGGACGAATTTCCCCTCGGCCTACGTGTGGATGCAGTCGAACCATTTCCCGACGCCGGGGACGAGCTTGTCGGCGTCGGTGGCAATGATTCCGCTGTACGGGTTGAAATTCCCCGGTTTCATCATCGCATTCTGGCACGCGGGGACGCTTTACCGTTGGGCGACCTACACCGGCGCGAAAATCGAACACTTATCGCTGGATGACAGTCACGTTACATGGCGGGTGCGCGGCGGCGGCCATATCCTGACGCTGGTGGCCGAGCGCGCCAGCGGCGGCCTGTTGAAAGCGCCCATCCGCACCGAGATGCACAAGCGCGTGGATGAGACCATGCAATCGACTGTCCAGCTCAAATTGGAAACGACCGGCGGCGACGTCATCCTCGATGCGCTGGGCGACTGCACGGCGTTAGAAGTCCACGGCGAGATTGAAAAGCTGGTGACTGCATGACCGAATCCGTCCTCAAGCCGATTCGCACCATCCCGTGGCGGCGCGCCGAGGTCTGGTGCATCGCGGCGTGGGTGCTGACCATGATTTCGCTGCCGATTGCCCGCTGGACGTGGGGCGACTCGGTCATCCCTACCATGACCACCGTCAGCGCCGTGTTTCAGTTTGGCGCGGTCGGTGTCGTGCTGTGGCGGGCGTGGGGCAGACAGCGTACCCTCGTCACCGTCGCGGGCGTCGCTGTGCTGACGTGGGGCGCGGAATGGGTCGGTAAGACGACCGGCTTTCCCTTCGGTATCTATGACTACACCCCCAGCCTTCAACCGCAGTTGTTCGGCGTGCCGCTGCTCATCCCGCTGGCGTGGCTGATGATGTTGGGGCCGTCGTGGGCCGTGGCGCAGGCCATTGTTGGCGGCAAAATCGACACACTGCCACGCCGCGCTGCCTTCGTCGCCATCAGCGCGCTGGCGATGACCGCGTGGGATTTGTACCTTGACCCGCAGATGGTCGGGTGGGGCTTCTGGGTGTGGGAGAATCCCAGCGGCTACTTCGGAATCCCGTGGTCAAACTATTTTGGCTGGCTGTTGGTCTCAGCGTTGGTGACGCTGGCGGCCCATCCGCCCCGCGTGCCGGTCGTGCCGCTGCTGGTGGTATATGGGGTGGTCTGGGCGTTCCAAGCGATTGGGATGGCGGTATTTTGGGGCATGGTCGGCCCGGCGTTGTGCGGTTTCGCCGCGATGGGCGCGCTGCTGGCGTGGGCGATTCGGGGGCAGCCGTGGCCGTCGCGCTGACCATCTTCGGCTTTGTGATGGGCGCGCTACCGCTGGCCGTCTGGCTGGGTCGCGCTGGCCTGAAAAAGGATATCCGCGCTTATGGCGACCATAACCCCGGCGCGTTTAATGTGCTGCGCGCTGGCGGGGCGATGTGGGGTGGCTTGGCGATTATGCTGGAAATCAGCAAGGGCGCACTGCCGGTCGGTCTCGCCTCGACCGTATTTGGCGTCGAAGGATGGGGGCTGGTGGCGTGCGGTATTGCGCCGGTAGTCGGCCACGCCTTCTCGCCGTTTTTGAACTTTCGCGGCGGCAAGGCGATTGCCGTTTCGCTGGGCATCTGGATTGGCCTGACACTGTGGACGGTGCCGCTGGTCGGGATATTGTCGCTGCTGGTCTGGTATTTCGTCCTGACCGTCAGCGGCTGGGCGGTGATGTTCACCTACGGCGTCATTCTCATTTTTCTGCTGGTGAGTCAAGCGCCGTGGGAGTGGCTGACCGTCTACGCGCTGAACCTCGCCATTATCATCTACCGCCACCGCGCTGACCTCGCACAGCCCATCCGTTTCCGC